>JANNOC010000350.1:0-11454 GCA_031398865.1 Gemmatimonadota bacterium
AGCTGCGATTCAGGATCGCGTAATAGATCTTCGCGCCCAGCAGTCCGCCGATGACCGCGGCGAACACGATGTCGGCGATCGGGTCGGGATCGTATCCACGCCGGGCAATCTCGCGCTGCGTAATGATCTGTGCGATCACGAACGCGAGCAGTACGGCGAGACCGAATCCCGTGACCTGCAGCGGTCCGACGTCGTACGCCAGCGGATGATGAACGATGGACTCGGTCTGAAGCAGCATGGAAGATTGAGGAACGGGGAGCGGGGAACGGCGAACGGAAGTCTACTGCGGGAGCAACCCGGGTATCGGGCGCGACGCGTATGCGTTGAGATCCAGACCGTCGCGTTCGCCGCGTTCGTATCGAAACAGTCCGGCTCGGGCGATCATCGCGGCATTGTCGGTTGCCAACCGCGGGGATGGCGCGTACACGCTGGCATCCAGTGTCCCCAGTCGCTCCCGCATCGCGGACAGCAGCGCCGCGTTGCATGCGACACCGCCGCCGAGCACGACGCGCATGCGTCCATGATCCCGTGCGGCACGAAAAGTCTTTTCAACCAGCGCGCCGATCAGTGCGTCCTGAAAGCCACGCGCGATATGCGCATGCTCGTTCGGATCCGCTGCTGCGCGCACGGCATGCAACACCGCGGTTTTCAACCCGCTGAACGAGAAATCGTAGTAATCGTCGTCACCTGGCTTCTGGTTGGCGCGAACCATCGGCCGGGCGAAGCGGACGCGTCCTGGTAATCCGGTGGTCGCGAGCCGCTCGACGTGCCGGCCGCCGGGGTAGGGGAGGCCGAGCAATTTGGCCACCTTGTCGAATGCTTCCCCCGCGGCGTCGTCGCGTGTGCCGCCGAGCCGACGGTAGCGTCCCCACGCCTCGACGTCCAGCAGCAGCGTGTGCCCACCGGATACCAGCAGCGCCGTGAACGGCGGAACGGCGTCGCGATGCTCGAGCGCGGTCGCGAAAATGTGCCCCTCCATGTGATGCACGCCGACCGTCGGAATACCCGCGGTGAATCCGAGCGCTTTGCCGTACGACACGCCGACGAGCAGCGCACCGACGAGTCCCGGCGCATAAGTCACCGCGATCGCATCCACGCCGTCCAGTGGCAATGCTCCATCAGATCTGTTGGTTCCCCCGCCCCCGGCATCGCTCAGCGCCTGTCGCGTCACGCGGACGAGACTCGTCAGGTGGGCACGAGACGCGATCTCTGGCACAACGCCACCGAACACCTTATGAATGTCCTGGGACAAGATCACCAGGGAGCGCACCGCGGCATCGTCGCCGCGGCCGTCGACCACCGCCGCGGACGTCTCGTCGCACGATGTCTCGATGCCGAGAATGCGCGTCACGGCACCAGCGACGGAGTGCGTACAGCCGCCTCTCCGCCATTCGGCGATCGCAACGTTGCGCGCACCGCGGGCGTTTCTCGCCGCACATTGAGCAGCAGGCGCACGCGTGACGGCACCACGCGGGCGCCGATCGCGGCCGTATCCAGATCCACCATGATCAATCGCGCGTCGCTGTTTGCCACGATGTCCGCGTCCACTGTCGGGACGCTCGTGAGGCCATGCACCACCTGGCGGCGTCCCGTCACCACGACACTCTCGGGCTCGAAGCGCGGTGCACCGACCAGCACAACACTGTCGTCGGGCGCGATGCGCAGCGTGGAGCGCACGGGCAGACGCCGCTCCGCCGTGGGGCGAAACGTCAGCGTCACTGATCGCGGCTCGATCTCGCGGACGATGGCGGTGACTCCGATGGGAAGGTCCACATCCGCGATGTGAAGATCCATGCGCACCGCATCCGGCGAATCCATGCCGAAATCCCGGCGTATCACCGGCGCCGTGGCGTACAGCTTCAGCAGCTCCCGGCCACGGCCGCTGACGCGCGCGCGTACTGTCGGGCGTGGTCCGATCAGCTCGAGTCCCTCCTCCAGCGACGGTTGAAACGCGACCTCCACCCAATCCTCCGTCGGCTCTTCGGCGCCCACGATGAGCCACAGCACGATGGCGAAAAAAAGCGCGGCGACTTTGTACGGCAGCCGTTCCGTCGCCGACTCCGTCAGCCAGCGTCGAAATGTGGTGGTGCTCCTAAGCGCGTCTGGCGTTCGCACTCAGCGCTCCGCCCCGTCCAGCAGGTGCTCGAGCAAGGCTCGATTGGCCGCGGAGTTCCAGTCCGCGGCGGCGATGACCTTCTTGCGAATCACGCCATCACGTCCGATGACGAAGGTTTCCGGCACGCCCGTTGTCTGATACCGCCGCTGAATCTCCTTCGAGGGATCATGCAGAATCTCGAAGGTGAGCGCATACTCGCTCGCGAAACGGCGGATGTCATCGCCACGGCCGGGATTGTCGATGCTGATGGCGACGATGCGCAGGCCTCGCGGTCCGAGGCCTTCATGCAGGGCCTGCAGACTGGGCATTTCCACGCGACACGGCAGGCACCACGTCGCCCAGATGTTCAGAAGCACCACCTCGCCGCGGTAGTCGGCGAGCGTCTTTTCGCGCGGCTGTCCCACCAGGGTCACGGCGCGAAACTCCGGCGCCGCCGAGCCCACCGAGACGGGGAACAGTTCGTCACCAAGCATGCGCGTCGCGAGGCCCATGCCCAGCCCGAGCATCGCGATGATCCCGAGAACGACCCCCCATTGCTGCCGGGTGCTCACGCAACCTCCTGGCAGCGCGCGCGCAACGCGCCGATCTCGGCGCGTGGATCGGGGGCCGAAAAGATCGCGTTCCCCGCGACGAAGCAGTCCGCGCCCGCGCGCCAGCACGACACGATCGTGTCGCGGCTGATTCCACCATCCACCTGGAGCACCGCGGCGCTGCGCGCTTCGTTCAACATCGCGCGGGCGCGCCGAATGCGCTCCACAGACGCCGGAATGAACCGTTGTCCGCCAAAACCCGGGTTCACGGACATGATGAGCAGGAGATCCAGATCGCCGAGCACCGCGCCCACCGCTTCCAGGGGCGTGCCGGGGTTAACCACTGCGCCGGCGATGCAGCCCAGCTCCTTCACGCGCGCGAGCTGCCGGTGCAGGTGCGGTGCGGCCTCGGTGTGAATGGTGAGGCCGGTCGCGCCCGCCTTCGCGAATGCGTCGAAATAGTTTTCCGGCTGAACAACCATGAGATGTACGTCCAGCGGCAGCGTCGTAAGCTTGCGCACGGTCTCGACGACTTTCGCGCCAAAGGTGAGGTTGGGCACGAAGCGCCCGTCCATGACGTCGACGTGAATCCAATCCGCGCCCCCTGCTTCGCACATCGCGACGTCGTCGGCGAGGCGGCCGAAGTCGAAGCTCAGGAGCGAGGGAGCAATCCGGATGCTCATGGATTCGCCTGAATGGGCGGCAGTGCCGACACGTTAGGCGCGATGCTCACGCTGACGACGGAACCGGCTGAGACGGTGCTGCCCGCGCCGGGCCGCTGCCCCACTACCGTGTTCGGCGCCGCCGTGGAGAAGGAATCCACGCCGATGGGCCCGAGGCGCAATCCGAGCTGCTCGAGCGTACGACGCGCCTCGGGGAGCGTGCGACCGCCGAGATCGGGAACGTCGAGGGTGGACGGCCCGCCACTGATCGCGAGACTGACTGTCGCAGGGAGCGTCGCGGTCTGCCCCGCCGCGGGGTTCACTTCCAACACCTCACCGCGCGGTCTGATGCTCTCGCGCGACGCGATGCTGCCAAAGTCGAACCCCGCATTCTCGATGGCGACGCGCGCCTGCTGCTGCGTCATCCCGACCACCGCGGGCACGGTGCCGGACCGCGGCCCCGCGCTGACGTGCAGCGTCACCTTCGAGCGCGGACGGACGACCACGCCGCTCGCGGGATCCTGCTGCAGCACAGTCATCTTCGCGGACCTCGCGAACCGTGACTCGCCAAGCACGCCCTCGAAGCCCGTACGGTCCAGTCGCTGCTGCGCCTTGTCGAACGTCAGCCCCACGACGTTCGGGACGCGCGTTTCGACGTCGGGAACGACCTTGCTGGGGAAGACGAAGAGGAAGACCACGACGTAGGCGAGTAGAAAGCCCGCCGTCGTCGCGATGACATAGGGAAGCATACGGCGCGCACGCGCGCGCCATTCCACCTAGAATACCCTCCGCAATCGCGCGGCAAACGCGCCATCCGTACCGTGCCGATGCGGAAGGACGCGCAGCCGCCCGGCGTCGAGAACGCTCGTGGGAACCGCGCCGACCGGCGGCGGCTCGAGCCGCCAGTCCGTGTGCTCCGCAAGAAAACTCTCCACCTGCGCGTCGTTTTCCTCGGGCTCGAGCGAGCACGTGCTGTAAACCAGCAAGCCGCCGGGTTTCACCACCGTAGAAGCGCCGCGGAGAATGGCGCGCTGCAGCGCCGCCATCACCGCGAGGTCGGACACTTTCAGGCGCCAGCGTGCGTCGGGATGCCGCCTGAACGTGCCCGTGCCCGTGCAGGGAACGTCCACGAGCACGGCGTCCAGCGGCGCGAAGGCCGGAGCGCGGGCATCGGCCACTACCGCGATGACGTTGCGCGCTTCCACCCGGCGCACATTGGACTGCACACGTCCGAGGCGAGCGAGCGACCGGTCCGCCGCGTACACGACCGACGCGGTCCTGGCGAGTTCGAGTGACTTCCCACCCGGTGCCGCACACAGATCCGCGACGCGCGCGCCCGCGGGGAGGGCGGCATACTGCGTCACGAGCGTGGACGCGGCGTCCTGCATGAAGAACAATCCCTGCCGGAACGCGCCCAGCTCCACGGGCGAGCCCATTCCACTCAGCTCGAGGCTGTCGCGCGCAAGCGGCGCGTCGCGCACGTGGACCCCGGCGGCTTCGAGCATCGCTTCCAGTTGCTCGCGCACGACGCCGTATGGACGAATCGTGAGGGGCGCTTCCTCATTGTTGGACGCCAGCAGCCGCGTCGTATCCTCGGCTCCCCAGCGCGCGACCCACCGTGCAATCAGCCAGCGCGGATGCGAGTACTCGCGCGCGAGCGACTCCAGCGGATCCGTTGCGACGGGCATCACGAGCGACTCCCGCTCGCGGTCGAGCCGGCGCAGCACGGCGTTGGCCAGCTTGCTCGCGCCGAGGCCGTGTCGTCGCTTGGCCAGTTCCACAGTCTGCGCGATCGCGGCGTAGGCCGGGACGCTGCCCATGTGCAGCAGTTGGTACACTCCGAGACGCAGCAGGTCCGTGAGATCCGGATCGAGCCGGGCGAGGCCGCCGCGAACGCGTTCCGAAAGGAGCGCGTCGATGCGCGCACGCTGGCGAAGCATGCCGTAGAGCAGCTCCTGCGCCCAGCGGCGGTCGCGCGCGTCGAGCGCGGCGGCACGGCGCTCAAATGCGCGATCCAGCATGTCGCCGGAGCGCAGGTCCGTCGCCACGTCGGCGGCGATCGCGCGCGCGTCAGTTACGCCGCCGCGTGTCGCGATGCGTCCAGCGGTCGTCGCGCGATCGCCGGTCATGCGGGCGTCCGCGACGGCCTCATCGTGCTGCGCGCGCAGCTACGCTCCGCCGTGTGCCTCATAGGCGGAAAGATAGTCGATGGCGGCCTGTTCGGCATTCTCCGCGTCCCAGATTCCGCGGATCGCCGCGACACCATGCGCGCCCGCGCGACGTAGCGTCGCCACGTGCTCCGGCCGAATGCCACCGATGGCGATGATCGGGAGCGCGGAGGCCGCATGCATCTCCCGCAGCGGTGTCCGGGCCGCAGTCTCGTCGAATCCCGGTTCGCTCGCGGCGCTGCGCACCACACACCAGCCGGCGCCCGTGCGACCCGCGAGCGCCGCGTCGCTGACGGAATGCACGCTCGCTCCGAGCGCCAATGCCGGCGCGATGTGCGCGGCGTCCGCGACACTCATGGAGCGCGACGTGAGCTGCAGCCCCCACGCACCGCAGGACAGCGCGATGTCCAGGCGATCGTTGATGACGAGACGACACCCGGTGTTCGCCTGATGGTGCGCCAGCTCCAGCGCGAGATCGTGCAGCCGCCGGCCGGCCATGGCGGGAGCGCGCAGGTGAATCGCGCCCTGGCCGCCGAACCGCGCCATCACCGCGCGCGCGCCTGTGCCGGAAAGTCGCGCCGTTCCACGATGTCGTCTGTCGTGACGGCGTGCACGACGGGGATGACGTCGCCCATGTCGTCTCTACGCCGCGGCGCGTCAGGGTGTTTCCGAGGCGTCCTGCGAGCTCAGGACGAAAAGGCGTCGCCGACCGCGATGCCTCGCCCTCGCTGCCATTCCGCGGGCCTCACGCGCGTGCGACCCGCCGGCTGCACGGCCGCGACGCGAACGGCGCCGCGCCCGCATGCCACGAGCATTCCGTTGACATCGATGTCCAGCACTTCACCTGCGCTGCCGCACCCGGCACCCGCGACGGATGCGGCGAACAGCTTCACCTCCGTGCCCTTGAGGACGCCGAACGCACCGGGCTTGGGATCGTACGCCCGCACGAAGCGTTGTACGACCACGGCGTCCTCCCGCCAGGGGACACGCGCGCTCTCGCGACTCACTTTGGGCGCGTAGGTCGCCTGCGCGTCGTTCTGTGGCTCCTCTCGTGCGGCGCCCGTGGCGATCAGCGCGAGCGCTTCGATCAACGCGATCGCACCCAGCTCGGAGAGGCGCAGTTGCAAGTCGCCGAACGTCTCGTCGTCGTCGATGGGCGCGCGGGCGCGCAACAGGACCGGGCCCGCGTCGAGCGCGGGCACCATGCGCATGATGGACACGCCGGTTTCGCGATGCCCCTCGCGGATGGCCGCTTGAATCGGCGCGGCACCGCGCAGCAGCGGCAGCAACGACGCGTGAATGTTGAGTGTCCCCAGGCGCGGCAGGTCAATCACCGGCGCCGGAAGGATGTGGCCGTAGGCCACGACCACGGAAATGTCCGGGCGCACGACCTCCAGCAGCTCGCGGAACTCGGCGTCCCTCGGCGTGACCGGTTGCATGACCGGCAAGCGCTCCGCGAGTGCAACCTGCTTCACGGCGGAGTGCAGCAGTGTCGAGCGCGAGCGTCCTCGCGGCTTGTCCGGCTGCGTGACGACGCCGACCACTTCGAAGCCCTCACCGAGAAGGGCGCGCAACGGCGCGGCCGCGAATTCCGGGGTGCCCCAGAAGAGCACGCGCATGAGCCGCTACATCCGGTCGTCGGCGGGCGCGTCCGCGAACTCCGCGTCCGTGATCACGCGAATGCCGTCGGGGTACGCGGAGCGTTCCTTCTCCCACTTCGCCATCGCGGACCGCCGCTTCAATACGCTCAGATAATCAATGAACAGCTTGCCGTGCAGATGATCGATCTCGTGCTGAAGACACCGGGCAAGCAGGTCGCGTCCTTCGACGTCGAACGTTTCGCCATCGAGGTTCAGCGCACGGACGACGACCCGCGCGGAGCGCTCCACGTCGCCGAACACTTCCGGAATGGAGAGGCAGCCTTCCTCGCCGCGCACCGTGCCGTCACGGTCGATGATTTCCGGATTGATGATCACCAATGGCTGATCGTCCACGTTCACGACCGCGACGCGTTCCAGACGCCCGACCTGTGGCGCCGCGAGTCCGATTCCCTTCGCCGCGTACATCGTCTCGAACATGTCGTTCACCAGCTGGCGGTGACTGTCCGTTATCGTCGCGATCGGCGTCGTATCCTGCCGCAGAACCGGCGACCCGAGCACACGGATGCCGAGCCGGCTCACGGCGCCGGCGTGCCCACGGCGGACGATCGAATCACACGCGTGATGCGTCCGCGCTCGATCACGAGGCGGGATTCTCCGGACTTGATCGTGATGCGATCCTCGAGCGTCTTGTGCGGCGTGCCGTCCTTCATGGTTTCCTTGATGTGCAGCACCTCACCCACCACTCCCCCCGCCGTCACGACCTCGTCTCCCTTCTTCAGCTCCTGGACGAGTTGCTCGTGCTGCTTGCGCTGCCGCTGCTGCGGCCGGAGCAGAATGAAATAGAAGATCGCGAAGATGAGCCCGTACATCACGATCGGGCCCATGAGCGCACTCGAGCCGCCGTCGGGGGACGGCGCCATGGCGAGCGCGGCGGAAGCGAGAGCAGTCGGGATCATGTGACCGGAACAGGTTTCGAGTGGTAGCGGAGGAGCCAGTCCTGGCTCCACGCGTCGAACGCGTGTCTCCCCGCGTGTATGGCCTGTCGCGCGGTACGCATGAGAGACACGAGGAAATGTACATTGTGCAGCGAGAGAAGTCGCAGCCCGAGGATCTCGTCGGCCAGGAAGAGATGCCGAATGTACGCGCGACTGAAGCGCGTGCACGCCGAGCACGAGCACCCCTCCTCGAGCGGACGCTCGTCGGCGCGATACTCCGCGCGCTTCACGTTGAGGCGCCCGTCGCTGACGAACGCCGTCCCGTTCCGGCCCATGCGGGTCGGCGCCACGCAGTCGAAGAGATCCACTCCGCGCCGTACGCCTTCAACGAGATCCTCCGGGAAGCCGACGCCCATGAGGTAGCGCGGGCGATCGCGGGGAAGCGCTTCGTCCATGACATCGAGCACCGTGTACATGTCGGGCTTTGCTTCTCCGACCGACAGGCCGCCGATGCCGATCCCTTTCCACTCTGCCATTCCCGCGATCGTGGCCGCCGCCTCACGCCGAAGGTCGGTGTGAATGCCCCCCTGCACGATCGGGAAGAGCGCCTGCGGCGGTGCGTCCGGCTCGCGCTGGAGATCCTCGAGCTCGATGCGGCACCGCTCCAGCCACCGGAGACTGCGCTCGCTGGCGTCTCTCGCCGCAACAGCGTCGGATTGTCCCGGGATCACGTGATCGAACTGCATGATGACGTCGGCGCCCAGGTTGCGCTCGATGCGCATCACGGATTCGGGGGTGAACTGCCGGCTCGAGCCATCCAGGTGTGAGCGGAACTCCACGCCGTCTTCCGCGATCGTTCGCAGCGTGGCGAGCGAAAACACCTGGAAGCCGCCGGAGTCGGTGAGGATCGGACCGTCCCACGCCATGAAACGGTGCAGCCCGCCCAACTGGCGAATCAGCTCGTCGCCGGGGCGGAGATGCAGATGGTAGGCGTTGGCGAGCAGTATGCGCGCTCCTATCGCGCGCAGATCGTCCGGGTCCAGCGTCTTCACGGTCGCGAGCGTTCCCACCGCCATGAACGCGGGCGTGTCCACGGCGCCGTGGGGCGTCGTGAAAACGCCGGCGCGCGCGGCGCCGGCGTTGGCAGCGACGGAGAAGGTGAAGCTCACAAACCTCGCATCAACCGCAAGGTGGTCACCGCGCTCGTGGCCGTGCATGCGTACCCCATCCTCAGCTCCCCCACGCCGGACGTCCCGGTGGACGGCGGATCGAACTGCAGTTTCGCGCTGACCGCGCCAACCATGCTGTCCACGCGCTCGTCGCCGCTACTCCTCGCGATCGACGATCGAAGAACCGCGCCTGCGCCGCTGACGTCCACCATGATCCTCGCCTCCTTGCTGACTTCCTTGCCTTCCTGCATCAATCGCGGGCATTCCACCTTGAGGAGCTCGTCCAGCTGATCGCGCCCGCCTTCCACGGTGAGCCGCTCATCACCGGCGCTAGGAACGAAGTACCGCGTGGTTTGCGAGCACGCGGCGGCGAGCAGCGCGATCGCGACCGCGTTACAGCACGACCATCGCGTCGCCGTACGAATAGAATCGGTAACCCGCATCAACGGCCTCCCGGTATGCGTGCATCGTCAGCTCGTATCCCGCGAATGCCGCGACGAGCATGATGAGCGTCGAGCGGGGAAGATGGAAATTGGTCACCAATTTGTCCACCGCGCGGAAGCGATACGGAGGCCGGATGAAGATGCGCGTCTCTCCCGTCGTGGGTTGAATCCGTCCATCCGCGCACGCCGCGCTCTCCAGCGCGCGGACGCACGTGGTGCCGACCGCCCACACCCGCCCTCCGCTGTCGCGCGTGATATTGATCGCGCGCGCCGCATCCGGTGGGATCACGTATGCCTCTTCGTGCATGACGTGCGCGGCTGGATCATCGCTCTCGACGGGCTTGAACGTGCCCGCGCCCACGTGCAGGACGAGTTCCGCGCGCCGGACGCCGCGCGCCTCGATCGCGTTGAGGAGCGACCGGGTGAAGTGCAGACCTGCCGTCGGCGCCGCCACCGAGCCGACTTCGTGTGCGTACACCGTCTGGTACCGCTCCGCGTCTGCATCCACATCGGGGCGATCGATGTACGGCGGAAGAGGCACGTGTCCATGCCGTTCGATCGCTCGGTCGAGCGGCTCGGTGGCAATGAGCCGCACGATGCGGGTACGCCGTTCGGTGACCGACAGGATCTCCGCCTCGAAGTCCTCCGCGATTCGGACGCGCCGACCCGGTCGGAGCTTGCCTCCGGGATGTACCATCGCCTCGAACTGGTCGTCGCCAAGTGGCTTGAGCAGCAGAATCTCGGCGGCCGCGCCCGATGACCGGGTGCCGAGCAGGCGCGCGCGAAGCACTCGAGTGGTGTTGACGACGAGCGCGTCGCCTGACGCGACGAGTCCAGTGAGATCGCGAAAGCGGCCGTGTGAGATCTGGCCGCTCTCGCGCTCCACGATCATGAGGCGGCTTTCGTCCCGTACGGCAGCCGGAGACTGGGCGATCAGCTCGGGCGGCAGGGTAAAGCCGTAGTCCGATGTGCGCGTGCCGTCGGCGAGCGTCACCCCAGGTCCCCAGTCCCCGCCCCTAGAACAGCGACGGCTGCGCGGGCACGCCCGCTGGAGGCGAGAATCCAAAGTGGCGGTACGCCAGCGTTGTGGCGACGCGGCCGCGCGGCGTCCGCTGAAGGAAGCCGTTCTGTACGAGAAAGGGCTCGTAGACTTCCTCGATGGTGCTGGCGTCCTCGCCCACCGCCGCCGCGATGGTTCCGATCCCGACCGGCCCGCCGTCGAACTTCTCGATGATGGCCTTGAGGACGCGGGCGTCCATGTCATCCAGCCCGAACTCGTCCACGTCCAGCAATTGCAGCGCCTGGCTCGCCACCTCCTTGGTGATCGCGCCGTCCGCGCGGACCTGGGCGTAGTCGCGCAGCCGCCGCAACAGCCGGTTCGCCACCCGCGGCGTGCCGCGCGCGCGGCGTGCGATCTCCAGCACCCCCTCGTCGTCGATTTCGACCTTGAGCACCTCCGCGGTGCGCCGGACAATCTGATCCAGATCTTCGGTCGGATAGTAGTTGAGCCGCTGCTCGATCCCGAAGCGCGCGCGCATGGGCGGCGTCAGCATGCCGAGACGCGTGGTCGCGCCGATGAGCGTGAACCGCTCGACGGGCATGGTGATGGTCTGCGCCTTGGGGCCTTCTGACAGGCGAATGTCGATCTTGAAGTCCTCCATCGCGGGGTACAGAAACTCCTCGATAATGGGCCGCAGCCGGTGGATCTCGTCAATGAAGAGGATGTCGCGCTCGCGTAGATTCGTCAGCGTCCCCACGAGATCCCCCGGCTTCTCGAGCGCCGGTCCGCTGGTGGCGCGCATGTTCACGCCGAGCTCACGCGCGATGAGC
>JANNOC010000431.1:0-3220 GCA_031398865.1 Gemmatimonadota bacterium
CACCGAAGCCTTGCCGATGGCGAAGGCGGTACCCATGGTGAACATGATGATGGTGAACACCGTCGGATTGAGCCCGACGCGAAAGCTCTTCGGCCCGGACACGGTGTGAATCGTGAAGTCGGTCTGCGGGTAGGACAGGAAGAACAGACAGATCAGGCCGACCCACAACACCCACCAGGTGACCGAGTGCGCCCCATATTTGTCGGAGAACCAGCCGCCGATGGCGCGGAGCACCCCTCCTGGAATGCTGAAACCGGCAGCCAGCAGGGCTGCTAACCGGATATCGAAACCGTACTCGGATATGTAGTACTTGGTCATCCACAGCGACAGCGCCACGTAGCCGCCAAAGACGATCGAGTAATATTGGCTGTAGCGCCACACGGTCGGGTCCTTCAGCGCCATCAGTTGTTCCCTGACCGTAATCTTCGAAGCATCCACAGTGTGCTGTGCATCGGTGTAACTGAAGGACCAGAAGAGCACCGCCGTCACCAGCATGAGCACGGCATACACCTGCGGCACCATCGCCCAGCCATAGGCCACCACGATGGTCGGCGCAACGAGCTTGGTTACCGCCGCCCCGGTATTGCCGACGCCGAAGATCCCCATGGCGAACCCTTGACGGTTCCGCGGGAACCAGCGCGCGCAGTAGGCGATGCCGACTGTGAACGACCCGCCCGCCACACCCACGAACAGGCCGGTCACGAGGAAGTGCCAGAATTCGGTCGCCCGGGAAATCAGCCAGATCGGAAATACGGTGGAGAGCATCAGTAGGAAAAACACGATCCGCCCGCCGTAGCGGTCGGTCCACATGCCCAGCGGCAGTCGGATCAGCGAGCCGGTGAGCACCGGCGTCGCCACCAGAATTCCGAACTGCGTTTCGTTGAGACCCAGGGTCTGTTTGATGGGAATGCCGATGACGGCAAACATCATCCACACCATGAAACAAATCGTGAACGCAACCGTGCTCGACGCCACCACCGACCATTGCTTGTACTGCGCCGATGCCATCGCCCGCCCTTCCTACTTGATTTTCGACGGACGAAGTTACGGCGGGAGGCGCTGGCCCCCTTTGATCTATATCAAGCAAAGACGCATATCGAATCCAACATCATCGAACTGGCCTAGACTCAGTACCAAGCGGCGCAGAATATCCCACTTGGCCAGAGGTTACCCGTCGTGTCCACTGCAACACCCCTTCCGCCCTCACCGCCGGCCGCATTCGCGTTGTGGAATCTGGGCTTCCGTCCCTTCTATCTACTGGCGGGCGCTTTCGCTGCGCTCAGCATCGGCTGGTGGGTCGCGCAGCTTGCGAGCTTGGCGAGCCCGCGCATCCACCTCGCGAGCCCGCTCTGGCACGCGCGGATGAAATGATCTTCGGCTACGCCTTCGCGGTCATCGTGGGTTTTCTGTTCACGCCCGGCATGCTCTGGGCGAGCGCTTTCGTTCTGTTCATCGTCGAGTGGCCAGTGCTCCTGAAACCTCGGCTCGACGGCCGCGGCGGCTAGCCGGCACGATGAACGATCTGATCCTCGCTCGTATTCTTCACGTATTGGGCATCGTCCTGTGGATAGGCGGCGTCGCCATGGTGACCACAGTGCTGCTGCCGGCGACTCGGCGCCTGAGAACGCCAGAGGAACGTATCGTATTTTTCGAGACGATCGAGCGGGGATTCGCTCTCCAGGCACGCGTCACGACACTGATCACCGGCGCGAGCGGCCTGTATCTCACCTACCGTCTCGATTTATGGGAGCGCTTCGCGCAAGTGCAATATTGGTGGATGCACGCGATGGTGCTGGTGTGGATCTTGTTCACCCTGGTGCTGTTCGTGCTCGAACCGCTTTTTCTGCACCGCTGGTTCATCCAACGTGTGCGATGCAACCCGGAATCCACCTTCGCGTTGATCTCCCGGTTGCATTGGTTTCTGCTCAGCATCAGCCTGATCACCGCGGCAGGCGCGGTGGCCGGAAGCCATGGCTTCCAATTTTTCCGCCACGGACTGTAGTCGCTTCGAGCGCGTCGCGCGGCTATTCGCTATAGGGCGGCATGGGCATCGGCGTTTCCGCACATCGGCTCGCCGGCACAGTGGCGCGACAGGGTGCAGGGTGCGCTCCGGCGCTGACTGAAGCCGCAGACCCCGCCCGGCCCGCCTGTCGAATTTCATCGCGGAACGTGAACTTTTCCCTCTCGAATCGCAGGGTTGGGCTAAAGAGGATGCCTATGGCTGCCGTAGTGGCGTTCGTGGGACGCGTCTCGCGCCCACGAGGTTATTGTCCATCGCCGAATCGCAGCCCGCGTCTCGGCGATTGCTGCAATGAGAAGTGAACGGATGCCCATAGCGCATGCAATCGTCAGTGACGTGCTCAAGCTGGTCTCGCTGCCCGTAGATTTCATTGTTCCCTCACACTGACATGCCGCCCGGAGCCTCAGACCTGTATGCCGTTCGCCCGATCCGCGAAAGGCAAGAAACGACGCCCTTCGACGGGATCCTGGAGCAAAGTCGGGATTTGATTTGTGATCGTCTGGACGAGGCGATTGCCGGCATGCTCGACAGGGCCGGGGAGGCGCTATCGGCGCTCATCAAAGAAACACAGAACCGCGACGATCGGTGCCTCTATGACGAGACCAAGGAAGTCGCCATAAAGCAGCGCAATACCATCGAGGAGCAGTTTCAGGACGCCTATCTCGATGACTTCCAGCGGCGCAGCGACCGGGCCAGGAAGATAGGCCAGGTTTTCGACGAAGCCAACTCCAACTATTCGATGGACGCGCTCGAGCTCGTCGGCGAAGACGACCTCGAGGAGACGCTCAAATGCAATGACATGGCGGCCAAGCTACGCGGGTACTGCGACGAGGAGCTCGTCGCCCTTAACCAGCGGGTGGGCGTGCTGCTCGGCGACGCCGATCTGCAGGCCAACGACAACCCATTCAGCCCGCAGGTCATTTGCGACGCCTACAAGCACGCCTGTCGCCAGCTCGATGCAGACACCCGCGTGCGGCGGGTACTGCTCAAGCTGTTCGACGACCATGTGCTCGACGATATACGCTCGGTGTACAAAGCCGTGAATGCATTGCTGGTCCGCAATTCCATCTTGCCCAAGATCCGCTATAGCGTCTCAGGACAACAGGACCGAAAGTCATCAGCTCCCGGCGCGCCGGCCGCCGGCGGGGTAGCACCTCTCGGAGCGCCTGGTGCGGACCTGATGACCGGCGACGGACAGGA
>JANNOC010000435.1:0-4610 GCA_031398865.1 Gemmatimonadota bacterium
CCTGACCAAAAAGTGCCGCCTGCTGATCGCCGGCCACGCCGAGAATCGGGATGCCGCCCCCGAAGAACTGTGTGTCCGCGACGCCGAAGTCGCCGCTGGACGGTCGCACCTCGGGCAGCATCCGGTCGGGAACGCCGAAAAGGCGACACAGCTCCGCGCTCCACGAGAGCCCGTGAATGTCGTACAGCATCGTGCGGGACGCATTGGTGGGATCGGTCGCATGCACCTGACCGGCGGTGAGCTTCCAGATCAACCAGCTGTCGATGGTGCCGGCAGCGAGCTCGCCGCGCGAGGCACGCGCCGCACGCGCCTGATCGCGGAGCAACCATTCCAGCTTCGTCGCTGAGAAGTACGGATCCACCACCAGCCCAGTGAGACCGCGAATGCGCTCGGCGTGGGACGCAAGTTCGGCGCAGCGGCCCGCGGTACGCCGGTCCTGCCACACGATGGCGGGGGCGACCGGCACTCCGCTCTCGCGATCCCAGAGTACGATAGTCTCTCGCTGGTTGGTGATCCCGATCGCGTCGGGCATCACGCCAGCGCCGGCGATCGCGTCACGCGCCGCGATGACGGTGCGCTCGAGAATCTCCTGCGCGTCGTGCTCCACCCAGCCCGGTTTCGGATAGTGCTGCGTGATCTCCCGGTAGCCGCGCCCGCGCACCCGTCCATCCGCGCCAATGACCAGGCAGGTGGAGCCCGTGGTGCCCTGGTCGATCGCGAGCACGTGCTTCATCGCGCTGACACCTCGCGCGCCGGCGGCGCGGACGAGAGGAAGGGTGGGTGCTCGATCCCGCGATCAGTAATGAACGCGGTCACCAATGCAGCCGGCGTGATGTCGAAAGCGGGATTGTGCACGCGCGCTTCGAGCGGTGCGGTCTGCATTCCGAATGAACGCCGCACTTCGTCCGCGTGACGCGACTCAATCTCGATGGCCTCGCCACTCGGCGTCTTCGGATCGAAGGTGGATGACGGCGCGGCAACGTAGAACGGAATCCCGTGGTGCCGCGCGAGAACGGCGATCGCGTACGTGCCGATCTTGTTCGCCACGTCCCCATTCACCGCGATGCGGTCCGCGCCGACGAGGCAGAGATCGATGCGCCCCTCGCGCATGACGCTCGCCACCATGCTGTCCGTCAACACGGTGACGTCAACGCCCGCGCGCCCTAGCTCCCACGCCGTCAGCCGGCTCCCTTGCAGCAGCGGGCGCGTCTCGCCGGCCAGCACGGAGACGTGTTGCCCTCGCTCCACCGCCAGATACAGCGGCGCGAGCGCCGTGCCAATGCCCGCGGTCGCGAGCGCGCCGGCGTTGCAGTGCGTGAGAACGCGGGCAGGGTTCGGAAGCAGCGCCAGCCCGTGCTCGCCGATGGCGCGGCACATGGCGCGATCCTCGTCGAGAATCGCCGTGGCTTCCGCACGCAACGCGGCAAGCGTCCGCGCGGGATCGCCTGCGAGAGCCGGATCGCTCGCGCGCACGCGCATGCGGTCGATGGCCCACGGAAGGTTGACCGCCGTCGGTCGCGTTGCGCGGATGCGCGCGGCGTACCCGGCGAGGCGCCGGGCAAAGGCCGGCGCGTCCTCGCCGGCGTGCGGTGTCAACGCGGCCACCAGGCCCATCGCACCGGCGACGCCGATCGCGGGCGCGCCGCGAACGGCCAGCGTCGCGATCGCGTTGCACACATCGTCCACCGTGCGCAGGTCGCGCTCGAGGTACGTCGCCGGCAGCGCGCGCTGGTCAATGATGCGAACGCCCAGGCCGTCGTCCGACCACCGGACCGCTTGAATGACACTCACGGACGTAACGTAGCGGCTGCCGCGGACAGACGGGAGCAGCGGGACCGATGCGCCAATCGCCGACCGCCTCGACCTTTCTGCCTAACGCCGCTTTCCTCGCCGCTCGGGAAAGTGTTCGTCCAGGAACGTCAGGAGTGCCCGCTCATCCGGAGAGTGACCCATCCCGTCGCGCGCGGTGCGCGTTTGCCGCTTCAGCAGCGGTGCGATGGTCGCGTTCTCTTTCAGGTAGCGAGAGATCAGGACGGGATGGACGTACGACTTGCGGCAGATGGTCGGGGTGTTGCCCAGATCCGAGGCGACGAACACGACCGCCTTCGCCACGTTGCTCTTCCTCTCGCGCTCGGTAGGGGCCGGACCCAGGTGTGCCAGAACGATGGCGACCCGCAGCGTGCCTCCCCACGTACGGAAATCCTTGGCGGTGTACGGGATGCCGAGATCGTCGCGGAGGTAGTCGTTGATGTCGCGCGCAGTGAGGTCACGCCACGAGTCGCCGTCAAACCATCGGAAGAGGCGGGTCCCCGGCGTCATGACCAACCTCTCAATGAACCGCGCGAGCGCGGGATCCACGATGCGCTGGGTCTGCATGATGGAGCGCTTGCCGCGGTACTCGAAAATGATGTGGTCACCTTCTGTGCGGACGTGCGACTTGCGCATGGTCGCGATGCCGTAGGTGCGGTTTTCCTTGGCGTACCGCTCGCTCCCAACGCGCAGAAAGCCGGCCTCAATCAGCTTGACTACCGCGGAGGCGACCTGTTCGCGCGAGAACGCGGGCTTGCGGAAGTCGGCGGCCAGGCTGCGCCGGATCGCCGGCAGCTCACGCGCCATCTGCCGCACGCGATAATGCTTGCGCAACTCCCCGCGCTCGACGGCGCGGGCGTGGTAGCGATACTGCTTGCGCCCTCTGGCATCCAGCCCCCACGCCTGAATCGGCGCCCGCGTATCCAGGGCAACGTGTACTTCGGTCCACGCGGGCGGAATGCCAAGACGGGCGATGCGCTCCACACCCGCGCCGCGCACTGACGCGCCATCGGGCGCGGCGTAGCGAAACCCGGAGCGCTTGGTACCGAGGCGCCGAATCCAACGCTGTGCCATGAGTGCAGCCGCAGGGCAAAAACCAGTCCGAACGGTTACCTTTGCGAGGTCGCTGGTGCCCTCGCTTTGGATTTGCCGCCATGCCCCCTCTGCAGAATCTCACGCTCGCCGTCAGCGAGCGTATCGCGACCTTGTCCATCAATCGCCCGGACAAGCTCAACGCGCTCAATGATGAAACCATGCGCGAGATCGGGCTCGCGATCACCGAGGCGCGTACCCGCGACGACGTCGGCGGCGTGATTTTCACCGGGACGGGGCGCGCCTTCGTCGCAGGCGCGGATATCGCCGAAATCGCCACGCAGGCCCAGGACGCGCTGCGCGCACGCGACCGATCGCGCACCGGACAGGAAATTTTCCGTCGCATCGAGCAGTCGCCCAAGCCGGTCATCGCGGCCGTTAATGGATTCGCACTGGGCGGCGGCTGCGAGCTCGCCATGGCCTGCCACATCCGAATTGCGTCCGACCAGGCAAAATTCGGCCAGCCGGAAGTGAAGCTCGGTATCGGGCCGGGATACGGCGGCACGCAACGTCTGCCCCGCCTTATCGGACGGAGCCGCGCTCTGCAGCTCCTGCTCACGGGCGAGACGATCGATGCCACGGAAGCGCTGCGCATCGGTCTGGTGAACAAGGTGGTGCCCGCGGCGGAATTGATGCCGGCCGCGCGCGCCATGATGCTGCAGATCCTGTCGAATGGCCCGCTCGCCGTGGCCGTGTGCATCGAGACCGTTGACCGCGGTCTGCAGATGACACTGGAGGACGGCCTTGTCCTCGAGGCGAATCAGTTCGGCCTGCTCGCGGCGACGAAGGACATGGAGGAAGGAACGCGCGCGTTTCTGGAGAAACGGCCGCCTTCGTTCGCCGGCCGGTGACGCTGGTGGGACGTCCGGCGGAGACGGCGCTGGCGCCGCTCGCCGCGCCTGGCAGCGCCGCCGCCGCGGTGCGGATTGGCGAGCTGCGACTCCGGGACTTTCGGAATATCGAACGCGCCAACCTCGAGCTTCCCGCCAGCGGCGTCGCGCTGGTCGGTGACAACGGTCACGGGAAGACCAATCTCCTCGAGGCCATTTACTATCTGCACCTGTTGCGCTCCATGCGCGGCGCCAGCGATCACGACGTCGTTCGCTTCGGAGCCGCCGCATTTCACGTCGCGGCGACGCTCGCCACGAACGGTGCGGGCGCAACGGCAGTCTCCGTCGGCTTCGAATGCAGGGGCAAGCGCAAGAAAGTGGTGCTTGATGGGGTCGAGACAACTCGGCTGAGCGACGCACTCGGCGCGCTGCCCTCCGTGATCGTGTCGCCGCGCGATGTGGAGCTCGTCGCCGGCGCCCCTGGTGCGCGACGCCGTTTTCTCGACGTCATGCTTGCGGTGACGTCCCGGACATACCTCGCGGCGCTGCAGCGGTATCGCGCCGCGCTGGCGCGCCGCAACGCCGTCCTGCGTGCGCTGGCGCGCACTGGCGTCGCGGGAGCACGCGCCGACGCGCGCGTCGCGCCGTGGGACGAGCCACTCGCACAGTCGGGCGCCATCATCCGCCGCGAGCGCCAGGCCTGGGTCGAGGGTGCGGTGGCAACCTTCGCGCGCGTGTGCGAGGACATCGGCGAGCGCGCCTCGGTGCACATGCAGTATGTCTCCTCCCAGGAGGTCGGCGAGGATCCCGCGCCCGCGTTGCTCGCGGCGCTCGAGGCGCGACGCGCCATCGAGATTCGTCGTGGGATGACGCTCGCGG
>JANNOC010000451.1:0-1638 GCA_031398865.1 Gemmatimonadota bacterium
CGTCGAAGGGTAGAAAACACGATAATCGGCCAGGCGTCCCAAGCGTTACAGACGGAATATCGAGGCTATACCTCTCTGCTTAAGTATTGGCGAGACGAGGCATCGTGAGCGTGGTCACCTGATTTGATGTTGTGATGGTCGCGTTGGGCGATGGTCATTGCTGCAGGCGAAGCGAATGGAGACGCCGTTAGTGGTTGAAGCTGACGGGCGTTGTGGCATTTTGGGGAATGGAAGATCAGAAGGGCGGATCGTCGGCGGGGTGGTTGCGATCGGGTTCGATGAGGTTGTGGCGGGAGCGATCATGGTAGTAGCGACGGATTTGGTCGCCATAGCGGGACTCGAAGACGGTGAGGACGTCGTAAAGGAAGTCGAGGATCTCGACGACGGAGCCGTCGGACAGGAGTGGCAGGCGCAGTTCGGGGAGCGGATCGTTTTCGCACATGGGAAGTCCTGGGGAGTCGATCAGCGCGCTGCGGCTTTGCGCCGGGCGGCGGTGGAATCGGGCGGGGCGAAGACTTCGAGGTAGAGCTTCTCGTCGAGCTTGGCGAGCTCGCGCTGAGCGGCGACGGCGAGCAGTTCGGCGGCCATGGTGGCGAGCACGCGGTAGTTGCCGGCGGCGTGATCGCAAAGCGTCTGGCGTAGTTGCGCGGTTATGAGGCTTGCGTTGCCGGCCGTCTCGATCAGGTGGGTGAGGCAGGCGGCGAGTTCGTCGCGGCTGGCGTGTTCAAGGCCAAGCCGGGTGCGGATGCGAGACCCCAGGGGCACGAGCTCTTCGCGACGCAGCTTCTCGATCAGGCGCGCGTCGCCGGCGAGGACGACGCACAGCAGCGGCTGGGAATCGAAGCGTGCGCTGGCCAGTAGCCGCAATTCCGAGAGCACGGCGGGCCGCATCTCCTGGGCCTCGTCGATCAGGAGGACGGCGCGCCGGCGGGTGGCTTGGAGGTGCGCGATCCAGCGTTCGCGAAGCACCTTGAAGCCGCCCCAGCGGTTGTGCGGTCTGAGGGGCACGGCGAACACATCGCCCATCTCGCGGTAGAAGTCTGCGAGGTTGCTCTGCGGATGGCTGATGATGCCCACGGTGATGTCGGCCAGGCGGGTAAGGCGCTCGGCCAGAAGGCGCAGGATGACGCTTTTGCCGCTGCCGGGTTCACCGTGGATCATGGCGAATCCGCCCTCGCCGATCTGAGCGTGCTCGATGCGCCAGCAGAAGCTCTCGACCTTGGGCGGTACGTAGATCGCCTCGATGGGCAGCTCGGGGGAGAAGGGGTTGAACTTCAGTCCATAGAGGGCGAGCAGTTTCTGGCTCATGAGGGATCCTTGTCAGGCGGTGGCAGGTAGGCTGGTGGCAGCCCGGTGGCGGCGTAGTCGGCGAGCAGCTTGCGTAACAGCGGGGCGATGCCCGAAGGCTGTGTGGGCGCGGCGTCGGTGACCGGGGGTTCGAGCGCGCGGCGCCGGCCCTCGGCGTTGGCGGCCTTGTCCAGCGGTGTGACGGGGCAGAGGATGACACCGGTGCGCGGATCGAGGAGATCGACGCGGGAGAGATCCCAGCGGGCGTAGCGAAGACTCACGCGCTCGAGATGGCGATAGCGCGCGGGGATCTCGAAGCGCCGGCCGGCGAGGCTCGCGGTTCCGTCGGAG
>JANNOC010000214.1:0-3652 GCA_031398865.1 Gemmatimonadota bacterium
GGAGAGCGGTGACTACGCCAACGACCACACCTGTGTGTGTCTGGGCCGAGACCAGGGGAGCGGCCACCGCGAGAAAAATCACCGCGAGTAAGCCGGGCTCAAGTCCAGTCAGGAAGTGCCGGCTGCGCATACCCGTAAGTATAGCTAGAATCGCAGCATAACGAAATATCGAGCTTGACAAAGTATACGTGCGAGTACTACGCTAGGTGGCCGAGAATTACGCTGGATCGCGACCCGGCCGGTTCAGCCGGCGTTGCGTTGCCCCCACCACGAAAGACTGGTGTCGGCCCCCCGTAGCCCTTGAACAACCAGGAGGAAGAACATGAACAGCAATTGTGTGTTCGCCCGACTGTTCCTTCGCTCGCTCGTCGTCGGTGCGGCCGCGCTACTCATTCCCGGGCTCGTGGCGGCGCAGGAGTCAGCCACGGTGCAGGGAACGGTGACGGCTGCAGCCACCGGCGCGCCGATCGTGGCGGCGCGCATCACGATTCCTGGCACCGCGCTCCAGGCATCGACGGATTTGCGCGGCAACTACCGCATTGTGGGCGTGCCGGCCCGAGCCGTGACGATCGAGATGCGAAGCATCGGGCATCGGGCGGCCTCCATCCCGGTGACGCTCACCGCGGGGCAGGTGTTCGTGGGAAATGCCCAACTTGCGACGTCGGCGGTGGCGCTGGACGAAGTGGTCGTTACCGGCACCGTGGGCGACCTAACGCGGCGTGCCCAGGCAGCGACCATCGCGCAGGTCGATGTCTCAACCCTTATGAAGTCGGCGCCGGTCGTTTCGGTGCAGCAGATTCTTCAGTCCCGAGTGCCCGGCGTTTCCGTGCTGGCCGCCTCGGGCACGTCGGGATCGTCCAACCAGATTCGTGTGCGCGGCGTGTCGTCCATCTCGCTCAGTAACGAGCCGCTGCTGGTTATCGACGGGGTCAGCGTACTCACGGGCGGCGGTACCGCCTGGTTCACGGGCGGACAAGCGTACGAGCGCCTGAACGACATCGATCCAGACGACATCGAGTCTATCGAGCTTGTGAAGGGGCCGGCAGCGGCGACGTTGTACGGCGCGAATGCTTCGACCGGCGTGATCCAGGTCATTACCAAGCGGGGCCGGATTGGGACGAGCAAGTTTACCCAGACCGTGAACCTCGAACACAACACCATCGATCGCAACTTTGAGCCGCTTACCAACTACGCTCGCTGCACGGCGGCGAATGTAGCAAACCCCAACAACTTGCTGTGCTCCGGACAGCCTGTGGGTACGCTGGTGAGCGATAACCCGCTTCTGCGGGAAGACGCCTTGAGGACTGGACGAACGCAAGGAATAGGCTGGAGTGGTCGAGGCGGTGGCCAGAACTATGGCTACTACGTCTCCCTCAACAAGGATGACGAGACGGGGGTGTTTTTCAACAACGGCTTCGAGCGGAAGGCGGGCCGAGTGAACTTCAATTGGCTGCCGACACCAACCTTGACGCTCGATGCCGGCATCGGAATGAACCGCACGAACACGGGTCTCCCCGACAATGACAACAATATCTTTGGCTGGCTGGGCAACGCCCATCTGGGGCTGCCGACAACTCGGACCGTGGACGGCACCGGACAGAATGGGTATTTCGGCACGCAGCGCGACTTGGCCTCACTGAAGTTGATCGAGAACCAGCGGCAAACCCACCGGAACATCAGCACGATTACGGCCACGTGGACGCCGCGTTCCTGGTTTACGAATCGGTTCATCGCCGGAGCCGACTGGGCGCGCGAGGAAGACCGCCGGTTCCTGCCCAAGAACACGCGCGGCTCGTACGCGATCAACACCGGCCAGATTCAGGAATTGCGGCGGGGGATCGAGCGATACACCTTCGACTACAACGGCAACGTGCGGACCGACCTGACGCCGAGTCTGGTGTCCAACGTGTCGTTTGGAACTCAGCTCGTCCAAACCCGGCAGGAGAATGTGTTTGCAACGGGTGAGGGCCTCACGGTCAATTCCAACAACGTCGTCACCGCGGCGTCGCTGCGCTCTGGCGGGCAAGGCGTTGCCCTGGATCGGGCGATCGGCATTTTCGGCCAACTGCAGCTCGGGCTGAACGAGCGGCTCTATGCACAGTTCGCCGGGCGCTACGACAACGCTTCGTCTTTCGGCAGCGAGGCGAAAGGGGTGTTCCTGCCCAAGGTCGGCGTGACATGGGTGGCGAGCGAGGAGCCGTTCTGGAATCTCGGCGTCGTTAACACGCTTCGCCTGCGGGCGGCTTGGGGCACGACTGGACGGATTCCCGGAGCAGGCTCGTCGCTCACGACGCTGGCGCCCGCGCCCTACCTCGATGGGGCGATCGTACGCCCTGGCGCGGTTCCGGCCAACCCGGGCAACGAAAACCTGAGATTCGAACGGGGCGAGGAGCTCGAGGCGGGCTTCGATGCCGGGTTCCTTCAGGATCGCATCGGCCTTGAGCTAACCTACTTCAACAAGGTCAGCAAGGATCTGATCCTGGCGAAGCCACTGCCGCCGTCACTCGGTTTTACGGAGAGTCCTTTCGTCAACATCGGCTCCGTGGTCAACCGGGGACTCGAGTTCGCGGTCACGGCGACACCGGTGAACAGACCGAATCTGTCGTGGGATTTCCGCTTGGGCGCCAATACGCTGCACAATGAAGTCACCGATATGGGGGACATTCTTCCCTTCGGCACCCTGAACAGGGTCGAGAAGGGCATGCAGGTGGGGGCGTGGGTTGCCAACAAGATTCTCAGCATCGACGAGGCGACGGGTGTAGTGACCGTGTCCGCGAATCGGCGGTTCATCGGCAACGTGCTCCCGACGTTCGAGGGCCACGTCGCGAACACGTTCACGCTGTTCCGCAACTTCCGCATCTATGGGTCGTTCGACACCAAGCGCGGCCACCTGGTCCGGAACTTTACGGACTTCTTCCGCGAGACCCAACTGGTGCGCAGCGACAACCGTCTCGACACCTTGAAACTCAGCAAGAGGGAGCGGTTGCGGAGGTACGGCAACCCCAGGGCGGGGCCCGGAGTTCCGGCCTTCGTCTCCTACCGCGGCGATACCGTCGGCAATCCCATCATCGCCAAGACGGTGAACGACGTTCAGGAAGCCTACATGCAGAGCGGCGACTTCGTCCGGTTCAGGGAACTCTCGGCGACGTATACGCTGCCGGTGGGGCTTGCCGGGAAATTCCGCGCGCAGACCGCATCGCTCACTCTTGGCGGTCAGAATCTCGCCCTCTGGACCGACTATGAAGGCTACGATCCTGAGGTGGTTTCGAACGCGACCGCAGCAACTAACCGTGACGACTTTTTCACGCAGCCGCCGGTGCGACGCTGGATCGCCCGTCTCAACCTCACCTTCTAACACGAGCCTTGACCAATGCGGAAATTGAATAGATTGGCCAGCGCCGCCGTCGCGGCCGGGGCTCTCTGCCTGGGCGGATGCGACGACTGGCTCACAGTCCCGGATCCCACAGTCATCGACGCCGATGCGCTGGATCCGGTTGCCGACGCGGATCTTCTCGCCCGGTCGGCGCAGCAGAACTTTTCCTCTGCGTACGGGCACCTGATCGTGTACTCGTCCTGGTTCACTCCGTCGAACGGAATGCAGGTGGTGCCCGGCGCGCAGTCCGTCGAGCGAGTGCCGAAGTCGAGGACATAG
>JANNOC010000504.1:0-2649 GCA_031398865.1 Gemmatimonadota bacterium
CGCCCTGCTCGAACGGCAGCTCGATGTTACAACCGACGGACAGGCCGTTGCCTTCCTGTGCCCCCTTGTTGGCGGCTTCCATGATCCCTGGCCCAGCGCCGGTGATGACGTCGAAGCCGGCCTCCGCGAGCAGGCGCGCGGTCTCCTGCGCGGCGCGATACTGCGTATCCTCGGGACCCGTCCGTGCCGACCCGAAGATGGACACGCCTTTTCGTACCGACGACAGCGTATCGAAGCCTTCGACGAACTCGCTCATGATGCGCATCACGCGCCACGGATCGGAACGGGTGAAGTCGCCGCGCGGTCCCGGCTGCTGCAACAGCTTCTCGTCTTCGGTGACCAGCGGTACGCTGTCGCGAATGGAGTCGTCGATGGTACGCGTGGCACCGGAGCGCCGCCCTTCCCCCTTCTTCTGTGATGGAGGTGTGCGTCCCGCCTTGCGATGCCCGGCTTCCGTCCGCTCCTTCAGTCCTGCCAACGCGTCATGTTCGGCGGACGCGAGCAGCGCGGGATTCATCTTCTTGCCGGTCGCGGTGCGCGGCCCTTTGCGTCGTGCCGCGGCGACGCGCGGCGAGGTGTCACCCTCGCGCGTGCGCACCTGAGGTCTGCTGGTCGCACTGGCGTCAGGAAGCGCGGGCGCTTCCGTGCGTTCGTCAGGACGCGTGGGCCTCGCTGCGCGTGCGGCGGTCTTTCGAGGCGCGCTGCCGCGTGCTGCGGTGGAGCGTGTTTTCCTAGCGGCCATTCTCCTACGTCCGATGAGGAGGCCCGCTCGACGCCCTCGGCGGGTGCGAAGCGCGGACGTGCGAGCGTTCCAGGTGTGTTCTGCCGCGGGCCAGTCGACCGCGCGTGCGCATGAGTCTATCCGCGCGGTCGGCGTGAGGCCAGCGAGCGCGCAATGGATTGCCGGGAACCGGACGGCTTGGCAACTTTAGAATGCGCTACTGTGCGCCCGAACTACACAAACCTCACGGAGTTGCCGGATGGCCGTTCGCATGCCTGATGTCGCGTCGCGACTCGGCGCCCTGCTCGCCCTGTTCGCCGCCGTGAGCGCGACCGACGCGACCGCGCAAACCGGCACGCCGGCCGCGCGCGCGCCCAAGGCCCCCCCGTCGGCCGAAGCGCTGCGCGCGCGCGACGCCCAGCGCGCGTTCAAAGTGCTGGTGCAGCGCCACGTCGACGTGCGCGCTCGCATGCATCCGGAATGGGCCACCAGTATCGGCCTGCATACCGCCGACTATCGTCTCGACGATCGCAGCGCCGCCGCGCACGCGCGCGACTCGTCGCGCGCCGCGGCGGAGCGGCGACTGTTGCGGACGGTGGATACAGCCGCCCTCACCGTGCAGCAGCGCATTGACTGGCTTATGCTGGCCGGGGTTTTGGATTCGGAGATGCGCGAGAGTGGATTGCGCGAGTGGCAGCGACGGCCCAGCGCCTACATCCCCTTTGGCGCCGTGTATTCGCTGGCGGTCGGCACGACGCCTGAAGGTCCAGTGCGGATGCTGTCACTGGTGCGTCGCCTGGAACAGTGGCCGACGGCACTCGTGATCGGACGGAGGCAGATCGTTCCCGCGCGCACTCCCGCGCTCTGGGTGGATCTCGAAATCGGCAACGCACGCCGGATCGCGGGGTATCTGCGCACCGAGTTGCCGGGCATCGTGCAGAAATCCGATGGCGACATGAAGCGCTTTACGACGGCGCGCGACAGCGCGCTGCGCGCACTGGAGCGCTACACGGCGTGGATGACGGACACGCTGCGTCCGAATGCGACGGGCGAGTGGCAGCTCGGCCAGGCCGAATACGATTGGCGACTGCAGCACACGAAGATGCTCAATACCAGCGCCGATTCGCTGATCGCGCTCGGAAACCGCGTCTTCGCCGAGACGGAGGCGCAGCTCGCAACGCTCGCGCGCTCCATCGATTCCACGCGGAACTGGCGCATTCTCGCCGACTCGAGCAAGCGGCTGCATCCCGAGGCCGGCGAGGTGTTCGCGGCGTACGAGCGAGAGGCGAAGCGCGCCCGGCAGTTCATTCTGGAGAAGAAGCTATTCACCATCCCGGAGAGCGAGCGGCTTGAAATGGTGTTGACGCCGCCCAATCTGCGGCAGACATATGCGTACGGTGGGTATTCCTCCGCCGCTCCCTTCGAGAAGACGCGCATCGGTCGCTTCTTCGTCACGCCAGTGGAGCCAGGCTCGACCCCGGAGCAGGTCGAGAGCAAGCTGCGTGGTCATAACTACGGGTGGATCACGGTGGTCGCGCTGCACGAGGGCTATCCGGGACATCACCTCCAGAACGTGCGCGCGGCGATTCAACCGAGCATGCTGCGGAAGATCTATCGCAGCGAGGTCTTCGGCGAAGGGTGGGGGCTGTACGCCGAGGAGCTGATGTATCAGCAGGGATTCTACCCTAACGATCTCGCGCGCCTTACGCAGCTGCGCATGCGGCTCTGGCGCGCGGCACGCGTCATCATCGATCCGTCCATTCATACCGGACGGATGTCATTCGACCAGGCTGTGAATCTGCTGGTGGATGGCGTAGGACTGGAACGGGCCGACGCTGTGGCGGAGGTGACGCGGTACACTACATGGCCGACCCAGGCAGTCAGTTACATCGTCGGGATGCGCGAGATGGAAGCACTACGTGATGAGG
>JANNOC010000525.1:0-17788 GCA_031398865.1 Gemmatimonadota bacterium
GACTTGGGCCACCAGTTGGCCGTTTCCGCTGTCACCGCCGCCGCGGCGGCGAATCCCATGGCGGTGTGGCCGGACGGAAAGGCGCGATAATCATCGTTCTTCTTAAAGCCGCGTCCCAGCTTGAAGTTCCCCGGATCGCCCACGTCCAGCAGAGGGCGTCCGCGCCCGGCGAGCCCCTTCAACAGCCCCACGGTGCCCAGCGCGACGAAGACCGCCTCCGTGCCGTGCAGGCCCAGGTCCGCCATCCGTTCATTCCCGCCGGCCCGCCCGATCACGTACAGCGAGCCCCCGATGATGATCGAGCCGGGCGTCCCCATGAACTCGAATCCCTTCGCCGCCTTGCGCAGTAATCGGTTCTCCTGGCGCGTCGGGGACTGGAGATGCCGCGCCGCGTAACGATCCACCGGATACATCGCGATCGTCCCGAGCACGAAACCACCGGCGAGCAGCGCATCACGGCTCGTGAAGAGCGGATCGGCGGAGATCCGCGTCGTATCCGTCGGCTGCGCCGACACCGCCGCCGGTGGCAGTGAGAACGCGAGAGAGACGGCGAGCGGAAGGAGGGCAACGAGACGCACGGCGATCTCCGTTTGCGGGCATGACCAACAGGACGAGTAGAGCGTGATGGCATGCACCGGCCGTGCCGTCGCGCGGGCGTGCACCTCCCTTACGCGACTCTGGTGCATACCTTCATTTCGTGTCAGAGCCCACCAACTCGACCCGTCTCATCGAGTGCCTGCGCGCGGCGCTCGCGGATCGATATGCTCCCGAGCGCGAGATCGGGCGCGGAGGCATGTCGACCGTCTTCCTCGCGAAGGACCTGCGTCACGGCCGCGAGGTCGCGATCAAGCTGCTGCATGCCGAGCTCGCGGCCATGCTCGGCACGGAGCGCTTCGAGCGCGAAATCCGCACGATCGCGGGGCTGCAGCACCCCCACATTCTTCCGCTGTACGATTCCGGCGCCGCGTGCGGCTCGCTGTACTACGTGATGCCGTACGTCGGAGGGGAATCGCTGCGGCAGCGGTTGCGGCGCGAGACGCAACTCTCGCTCGACGAAACGCTGCAGATCACGCGAGAGATCGCCGGTGCGCTGGACTTTGCGCACCGTCACGGCGTGGTGCATCGCGACATCAAGCCCGAGAACATTCTCCTCGAGGACGGACACGCTGTGCTCACGGACTTCGGCATCGCGCGTGCCGTGCATGATGCCGCCGACGTCCGCCTGACCGCGGACGGCCTCGTGGTGGGCACGCCCTCCTATATGAGTCCCGAACAAGCCGGCGGCGCGGGACCCGTCGACGGCCGCAGCGATCTGTACAGCCTCGCCTGCGTCGCATACGAGATGTTGTGCGGTGAACCTCCCTTCACCGGGCCGACCGCACAATCGGTCATCGCCCGGCAACTCGCCGATCCGCCACCGCCGCTACTCACCGTGCGACGCAACGTCCCACTCCAGGTGTCGCTCGCGATCGAGCGCGCCCTCGAAAAGGTGCCGGCGGACCGATTCGAGACGATGACGCAGTTTACGCGCGCATTCTCGGAGCCTCCGCCCGCAGGCGCGATACACGGCGGTCCACGCACGCGCCGGCTTTTCGCCGGTGCCGCGATTCTCGCCGCGCTGGTCGCGACGACGCTCCTTCTCCAGCGCGCGCGCCCGTCACCGCCGACGCGCGTGTCGCCCACCGTCGTGGCGGTGCTTCCCTTCGTGGTACGCGGTGGATCGGGAGTGACGTACCTGCGCGAAGGCATGGTGGATCTGCTCAGCACCAACCTCGATGGCGCCGGCGCGCTGCGCAGCGTGGATCCGCAGACGCTGCTCCGCGGCGTGGACGGGAATGACAGCTCGCTCACCGACCCCGCTCGCGCGCGCGTCATCGCCGAGCGACTCGGCGCCGGCATGTTCGTGATCGGCAGCGTGCTCGAAGCGGGCGGGCGGCTGCGCATCAATGCCTCGCTGTATCACTCCGCGCACGGCAGAAGCGCCCTCGCGCAAAGCTCGGTCGAGGGGCGACCCGAAGAGATCTTTTCGCTGGTGGACCAACTCGCGACCGCCCTCGTCGTCAGGCAGCAGGATGCCCAGCTGTCCCGGATTGACTCCCTGACGACGCGCTCCTTCCCCGCGCTCAAGGCGTATCTCGAGGGAACGACCGTCTTCCGCGCGGGCCGCTATCCGGATGCGGTCGTGGTACTGCAGCGCGCGATCGCGAGCGATCCGACGTTCGCGCTCGCGTATTACCGCCTGGCGCTCGCGGCGGAGTGGGACGCGCAGTACGAGCTCGCCGCGAGTGTCATGCGTGAGGGCACACGGCATCGCAGTCGCCTGTCAGAGCGGGACCGACGGCTGTTCGACGCGCTGCTCGCCTGGCAGAGCGGCCGCATCGAGATGGCCGAACGGGAGTACCGCGCCATCGTGGCGGCGTATCCCGACGAGGCCGAGGCGTGGCTGCAGCTGGGAGAGGCGCTCTTCCACTACAATCCGCAGCGCGGCCGGTCCGTCGGGGAAGCGCGCGAAGTCTTCGAACGCGCGCTGTTGCTCTTTCCGAATCGCAGCGACGTCGTCACGCATTTGCTGGACGTCGCCCTGATCGAAGGCCGGCAGCAGCGCTTCGACTCGCTGTATGCGCGTCTGGATCCATCCACCGATCCGGCGATGCGCCGGCGCGTCATGCGCGCCTTCGCGTGGGGCGGCGCTGGCGAGCGAGAGGCCGCGGTCGCCGAACTGCGTGCAGCGCGAGACGGCTCAGTGGTGTTCACCGCTGGCGCGGTGGCGGCGTACGTGCCGGATCTCGTCGGCGGGCTGCGTCTCGCACGCCTCATGACGGAGCCGTCGCGTACCGCCGCGGTTCGCGCGGGCGGATATGCGCTGGTTGCGCACATCGCGACGGGCGCTGGCCGCTTGCGCGAGGCCCGCGCGGCGCTGACACGGCTTGCAGTGCTTGCGCCGGCCAATGCGCTGGAGCACAGCGCGTTTCTCGCCGTGGCCCGCGGCTTTCCCCACCCCCCCGAGGAGCTCACCCATCTGCGAGCGGAGCTCACCGCACTGGACGCGGGGGCGGTGCCACCCGTGACGTCGCAGCTGTCGTGGCTCACGGTACACGACGACGCACACGTCCCGTTGCGCGAATACCTGCGCGGCATGCTGTCCGCGCGGCTAGGGGACTCCGTTGCCAGTGAGCGCGCGCTCGCGTCGCTCGTGGCCATGCGCGTTTCGGGTGACGTCGCGGCGCTGTTGGCCGGGTTGCGCTCGGGACTTCGAGCGGAGGTGGAGTACGGTCGCGCGCGTCCGGGAGAGGCGCTACGCGCGCTGGCCGCGGCGGACACGTTGACGCCCAGCGTGGCGGCGGTGGCAAGCTCGCCCTTCTTCGCGCACACTGCCGAGCGCTACCTGCGCGCCGAATTGCTCACGGAACTCGGGCGTGACGAGGACGCGCTCGCGTGGTTCGCGTCGTTGACACAAAGCCGTCAGGACGTGGCGTACCTCGCGCTGTCGCATCTCCGGCGCGCCGAGATCCGTGCGCGTCGAGGCGATACCGCGGACGCGATCGCGCACTATCGGCGGTTCGTCGCGCTCTGGCGCGGCAGCGATCCGGAGCTGCAGCCGATCGTGGACGAAGCGCGGGCGCGTCTCGTGCTGCTGGGGGACGGCGGGGTCGCAAGTCCCTGAGTCCGGGCGTGGCCACTTGCCTCGCCGCGCATGCCGGGCGATATCACGCCATGCTCAACATTGACCTGACCGGCCGCCGCGCACTCGTCGCGGGCGTCGCGGACGATGGCGGCTTCGGCTTCGCGATCGCGAAGGCGCTCGCCGAAGCCGGCGCGAGTGTCTCCGTCGGCACCTGGCCCCCTGCGCTGAACATTTTCATGAATCTGCTCGAGCGCGGCAGGATGGACGAATCGCGCCGCCTGACGAGCGGCGCGCTCATGACCTTTGAACGCATCTACCCCCTGGACGCGGCTTTCGACACTCTCGCCGACGCGCCGGAGGACGTGCGCGCAAACAAGCGCTACCGGGAGACGGGCGACTTCTCCATTGACGGGCTCGCCCAACGGTTGGTGGCGGATTTCGGCGAGCAGCCGCTGGACATCGTCGTGCACTCGCTCGCCAACGGCCCCGAAGTCAAGAAGCCGCTGTTGGAAACGTCACGCGCGGGCTATCTCGCCGCGGTCAGTGTGAGCGCCTACTCGCTGGTGGGCATGGTCAGCCGGCTCGCGCCGCTGATGCGACGCGGGGGGTCGTTTCTGTCGCTCACCTACATGGCGAGCGAGCGCGTCATCCCTGGGTACGGTGGCGGCATGTCGTCCGCCAAGGCCGCGCTGGAAAGCGACACGCGCACGCTCGCCTTCGAGGCTGGACGGAAGTATGGGGTGCGTGTCAACACGATCTCCGCGGGACCGTTTGCCTCACGCGCCGCGAGCGCGATCGGTTTCATCGACAAGATGGTGGAGTATTGCGCGGCCAACACTCCGCTGTCGGAGGCACTGACCGCGCCCGAAGTCGGCGTCACGGCAGCGTTTCTCGCGAGCCCGCTAGCGAGCGGAATTACGGGGACGACCGTGTACGTGGATAAAGGCTACCACTCGATGGGAATGGCGGTCGCGCCGGGAGCGCTCCCGGGCTGACGGTGAGGCGGCGGGGCGCTAGCGACGAACGTTTTGGCGCGGGGCCGCGGGGCGCGTCACCGCCGGCATGCCCGCCTGCGCGAGCACGGCGTTGATGCGTGGCAGGAACATGCCTAACGCTTCACGCAGGTAGATGGTCTGCTTGTCCATCTCCATCGAGAGCACGGTCAGCGAGGTATACGACGCGGCGGTCGGGCGCGCTGTGCTGCGCGTGACCTGCTCGGAAAGCGAGGTCAGCCCTTCCACCAGGCGCGCTGACGGCACGGGCTTCACGATGCGCAGCGTGGACGACGGTCGTAGCTGATGCTCGATGCGGGTGAGGCGGTCCTCGAGGAGGGTCGCATTCACCTGGAAGGCCGGGAGCTGGGCGACCGGCACGCGGGCGGCGCGCGCGGCGAGCTGCGCCCGCACGTCGCGAACGACGCGGTATGCCTCGGTCGCTTCCGCGAGACGGCTGTCGACGCGTGTCAGGAAAGCGCGCCGCTCGCCGGAGCCCGGGATTTCCACCGCGGACGCGTGCGTACGGTGCTGGGCCAGCGCTGGCGAGTTGGCGACGGCGAGCGCGACGACAAGGCTACGGAAGGTTTTCACAGTCACTCCTGATGTACCCTGAAGACGACCAGCCCATGCACCGCGGCACGTTGAGTGCCCCCCATTGGCCTTCCAGAACGCCGCCTTGACGCGCGCCCGCCGAGGGGGTTAGCTCAGCTCGCTCAATCCATCCCCTGCTCGAGGTTACAACCATGATGTGTTCGCCCGCGCGTGGCGCAGCCCGCTTTGTCCCGACGCTCATGCTCGCCCTCGCGCTCGCCTGTTCTGGCCGCGGCGACCGCGCGTCGGGCGATACAGCCGCCGCGCCCACGACCGACAGCTCGACCGCTTCCGCTCCGTCGCGTGTGATGATGACCGATGCCGTGTTCAAGACGCCGGAATCCGTTCGCTATGACGCGGATCAGGACGTTTTCTACGTCTCCAACATCAATGGCAATCCCAGTCAGAAGGACGGCAACGGCTTCATCAGCCGCATGCGCTGGGACGGCACCGTGGACTCGTTGAAGTTCATTGCGGGCGGTCGCAATGGCGTCGTGCTGCACGCACCCAAGGGGATGGCGATCGTCGGCGACACGCTGTGGGTCGCGGATCTGGATCACGTGCGCGCCTTCCACAAGCGCACGGGCGCCCTCGTCGCCAGCGTCGATCTGTCGAAGATGCGAGCGCTGTTTCTCAACGATGTCGCCACGGGGCCCGAGGGCGATGTGTACATCACAGACACGGCCATCCGCTTCGCGGCGGATGGCAGCATGTCGCATCCCGGGCGCGACAAGATCTTCCGCATCTCGGGCCGGACTGCGTCCGTGGTGATCGAGAGCGATACCCTGGGACGCGCGAACGGGATCACGTGGGATACCGGGAACGCGCGCTTTGTGCTGGCGCCCTTCGGATCACCCGACGTGCAGACGTGGAAACCAGGGGACGCGGCGCCGGCACGGCTGGTCGCTGGGCCGGGCGAATACGATGGCGTGGAGATCCTGTCCGACGGCCGGATTCTGGTGTCGAGCTGGGCCGATTCCGCCGTGCACGTCGTGGAGAATGGGGCTGCGCGGAAGCTCATTTCCGGCGTTCCCGCGCCGGCCGATTTCGGCGTCGATACCAAGCGCAATCGCGTGGCGATACCGCTCTTTCAGGGCAATCGGGTGGAGCTCTGGGAGGTCGGGGGACGGTAGGGAGGGTGTGGGTGCGGGACGGGGAAGGACGCGGTGTCCGTCGTCAGTTCTCAGTTATCAGTGATCCGTGCTCAGTGATCAGAACTGATCACCGACGACTGACAACTGCCGACTGATCACTCGCCGTTCCCCTTCCAGCGATCACGGCCCGTCCATAACCCATGATGTCCCCCTCCTACGAGCTGGCGCGCTGCGTCGTCTGCGGCGGCGCGGAAACGCACGAGCTCGCGGATCGTGAGGCGGTGCGGGAGGAGATGGAAAGCCTCTGGTCGTTCCACACGCGCCGCCTGCAGCCGGACACACCGCCTCAACGTCTGGCAGACCGTGTCGCCTTCTCGCAGGATCCGCCCTGGGGCGTGGTGCAATGCATCGAGTGCGGCCTCGTCTACCGTAATCCACGCGAGCGCGCGGATGATCTCACGCGAGCGTATGAGGGCGAGTCGCTCGCGCAGTCGGTGCTCGATGGCCTCTTCGAGACGCAGCGGGCCAGCTACAGAGCGCAGGCGGAGCGCCTGACGAGAGTAGCCGGGAAGACGGGCGCCGGGCTCGAGATCGGAAGCTACGTTGGCGGTTTTCTCGCGGCCGCCTCGGCACAGGGCTGGCGGTTCGAAGGCGTGGACGTCAACAGCACCGTGAGCGAGTTCGTGCGCGGCCGCGGCTATCGCGTCACCATTGGCGACATCTCCGCTGTGCCGAAAGATGCGCGCTTTCGCGCCATCGCCATCTGGAACTGTTTCGATCAGCTGGCCGATCCGCGCGCGACGCTCGCCGAGGCCAGGACACGCATGGTGTCAGGCGGGACGCTCGCGATCCGCGTGCCTAACGGTGGCTTCTACGCCGCGCTGCGCCCATTGCTCGACGGCGCGCCGCCCGTGGCGGGGGCGGTGCGCGGTCTGCTCGCGCATAACAATCTTCTGGGCTTTCCGTATCGGCACGGCTTCACGCAGCGCGCGCTCACGCGACTGCTGCATGCGGAAGGCTTCGATGTCGTGCACACGTTCGGCGACGCGCTCGTGAGGATTGCGGATGAGCACACGCACCGGTGGGCGGCCATGGAAGAACGGCTGGTCAAGATGACGCTGCGATTCGTGGTGCGCCGCCAGGTACATCTCGCGCCGTGGATGGAAGTCTACGCCCGCCCGGCGTGAGTACGCCGTTCTCGCTCCGCTCCATCCCTACGGGCAGAGCCTTCGCTGCGCCGTAACCCGGCCGGTTGCCGTGCGTTCTCCGGTGGTCACTTCGACGGTGCCAGCCACGGGTGATCCACTGTTCGTCGCAAACCACATCGAGATACTGGTGCCTTCGACAACCCATTCGAGCAGCGCTTCATCCGCGTCAGCAGTCCACTCGCCATCCATCACGGTGCCCGCGGAAACAGGGGCCAGCGCGCGCACGCGGTAGCGATCTGCATCGCGCGGACCGGCCGGAACGCTATCCAGTCGGACCTGTGTTGGGATGCGCCGCACTGCCGCGAGCGCGGAGGCTGAGAGTACCGGACTCCATGCACTGAGAGAGAGGCGATAACAGGGAGGCAACGCGACGTTCTCGGTACGCGACTCCGCGGCGGCACTCGTCCCAAAAGCGTCGCCGATCGTCCCGGGACCCTCAGCACGGAGACGCTTTGTGGATGCGTCGGCCGCAGAATCCCGCGCCCCTCGCCGCAAGGCGTCAGCGTCAGGGGACCGTACGCTCGAACGGCTCTCCTCGATTTCGAGCCGCTGTGCGGCCGCCGCGACACTACTCAATCCGCGCGACTTGGCTGACGGCGCAGTTGGCGTCGGGCGCGCGTCCATCTGTGCGAGCGGAGGCGCGGGTGCCGTGGGTTCGGGCGCACGTGTCGGAGATGTGCTGCGCGCTGGTGAATTCTGCACTCCCATGCTCGGCGTTCCTGCCCTCGCCATAGCGCTCGAAGGGCGCGCCACTGGCTTCAACTGCGCGTTAGCGGCACGCTTCCCCTGTTCGTCCTCGGTTGCCAATGCGCCTGCGACATCGGCCGCCGATTGATCGACGGCCTTACGAGAAGCACGCTCGACAGCGCCGGCATTCGCGGGCGCGGCGACTCCAGCGGACTTTTCGTCGCTACCCCCGGTGCGAGACATCCCGTCTCCTCCATCAGCCGGACCGCGAACGCCGCTCTCGGGCGCGACGTCGAACGCCACGGACTCCACGGACGATGTTCCCGGCGCCTCATCACGATCCACGCGACTGACCAGCACGCTCGTGCCGGCCAGAAACGCGATGGCTGCTGCGACGCGCCAATGGTTGGATGTCACACGCAACCAGCGCCGAGGTCCAGTCGTGCCGCTCGGACGCGAATGCGCGATCGGCGCAACGCCACCAGAACTCGATGGTGCCGCGGGGATCACGCCACCCGGCACGTCATCCAGCGCCGTCAGTATGCGCGACGCCGCCGCGATGAGTCCCCGCGCCTCCGCGACGAGCGCCGCGCACGGGGCACAGGTCGACACATGCACGGCCACGCGCTCCGACTCGTCAGGCGGAAGTGCCCCATCGATCCACGCGTGCACCGTTCCCTCGTCAAGATGCTGCATGCCCTTCCCTCCCGGAGCGCTCCCGCTGGAGCTCCTCATATTTTTCAGCGAGCCGCCGCCGTGCCCGCGACAGGGTCGTTCCGACGGACCCTGGCGAGAGCTGCAACGCCTCGGCGATTTCCTGGTAGTCCAGTCCTTCCTCGCGCATGAGCAGCGCGAGTCGGTCGCGCTCCGCAAGTGCATCCACCGCCTTGCGCGCCAATGCCGCTTCCTGCGCGCGCTCGATGACTGATTCCTCGGGCTCGACCACGTCATCACGTGCCTCTTCCGCGAGCAGCGCGAGATGCCGTCGCCGGCGTGCATCCTTGCGCGCGTCGTCACGCACGAGGTTGGTCGCGACCGCGAACAGCCACGCTCGCTCGTGCACGATCTCCTCCTGTCGCAACGCCCGCACGAAGGTTTCCTGAGCGACTTCCTCCGCCCAGTCGCGGTCGCCGAGCCGTCTCGTGAGATAGCGCACGAGCGGAGCGTGGTACGTATTGAACAGTCGTTCGACGTCTGTCACCGACTCACCAGTCGCTGGCCACTCGCGCGCGATCCTCATCGGATAGTGTCGCCCTGCCTGTGGCCGACACCTCGATGGCCAAACGCCGCCCGCTCACCAGCACGCGGTCGCCCAGAGCGAAGGGGGCGCCGAGCTCGGGGACGAGCTTCAGTAGCTCGAAGTATGCCGCCGTGTAGGGCTGCACGGCGATGCGCGGCAGGGAGCCGCTTGCCCGCATGTCCGTCCAGACACTGTCGCGCAGTGCGAAAAGACGGTCGCCCGCGCGGCGCACGCTGCCGCCGCCCCGCGCTTCCTCTCGTTCCGCGAATGCGTCGGCGGTGGCGAGGGAGGTGGTCCCACGCATGGCCACGGCGTCGCGCGCCGACTCGAACGCCTTCATGCGTGCAGCCGCTTGAGGTGCAACCGCGGCCGGGGCCACCGACGTTCCCACCGACGTTCCCATCGCATTTCCCGTCCGCTGATCCATCCGCCTCACCGAACCGTCCTGCGCGACCATGCCGGGCTCCAGCACGAGATACGAAGAGAACTCGGTCGGAATGCCGAAGCGTTCGCCGAGCGCGCGAATCTCCTCGTCCACCTCGGAGGAACCACCGTCGCGCCGCTTCTCCGCGCTCAACCACCCGATGCGCTGCGTCGCCCAGAGGCGCCCGACGAACGGATTGGCCCGTGACCGTTCCGGAAACTCCACGCGCTCCGTCCAGCTCACGGGACCGTCCGCGGTGCGCCCCTCGAACCGAAGCGTCGCGCTGCCACTGCCGTCGTACCGCGCCAGCAGTACTAGGTCCTGCCCCGCGAACAGGTCCGCCGCACCGGACGGATGCAGCTTGCTCACACGTACGCCGTCCACGCGAACGCGCAGATCGGTGACGACCGGATTCGTCAGGCGGGCGGACACGACCGCCACCGCTCGTTCCACGTCCTCGTTAGGCCGTACGAAATGCGCGGCGCCCTCTCCGTCCAGCGCGAGCCGTTCGAGCAATGTGATATTCAGGTCGGCCCCGAGGCCAAACGTGAAGATGCGGCGACGCCCGCGCTGAGACGTCACCAGCCGCGCGATCGCGTCCGGCGAGCGCTCACCGACTGTTGGTTCACCATCCGTCATGAAGAGCACGATCGGCAGCCGCCCCTCGGACACCGGTGCGGCCAGCGCTTCCTCCAGCGCGCCGGAAATGTTCGTGGATCCTGACGCATCCAGCGCGTCCACATAGTCGCGCGCCGCGGCGAGATTCGCGGGCGTCGCCTGCACGAAGTCGTCACGGAACGAGCGCACGTCACTGGAGAAGTCGATCATGCGGAAGCGATCGTCCTCGCGCAGGCTGACGAGAAACTGCCGTCCCGCGGCACGCGCCTGCCGGATCTTCTCGCCCGCCATGGACCCCGATACGTCCATTACGAACGTCAGATCGCGCGGGATACGCGCGCTGCGCATGATGGGCGGCGTCAGGGTGATGAGGGCGAAACCATCCTCACGTCCGGGCGCGTGCGCCAGGAGCGCGATGGACGGCTCACGCACGCGTCGCACGGGCACCAGCAGTGTCACGTCGCGCGCGTCCCCGCGTACCGTCACATGCCGTCGGCCTCCACGGATCTCGCTCTCGAGGGAGTGCGTCGGCGAATACGCCGCGCCGAGCCCGCCGCCGGCCGGATAGACGAGCGTGAACGCGCTCGCCCCCTCCCGAAGGTTGCCACGACGGTCATCGGCATCGTCGCGCCCGCGCCGCATCGGCACGGGCATTGGTGTCTCGGGAAGCCGCGCACCCCGGAAGTAGTCAACGCGAAGCGCATCACCTTCCCGTTCTGCAACGCTCTGAAAGCGAACCACCACTTTCTTCCGCTCGCCCGGTGCGATAGGGAAGATGCGGGTGCGCAGCAGCCCGTAGCCCATCCACTCGACCAGGGCGGGATCCTTCTGCTGGCGCACGATATCTTCGTAGATGCGGCGCGCATCGGCGGCGTTCATCGTTTCGCCAGCCACCAGCTCGCCATTGATCGACAGCTTGAGATCCTCGAACGCGGCGCCTTTCGGCAGGGGAAAGAGATAGTCCGCCTCGCCCACGACGCCGCCACGATTGATGAACACCTCCTCCACCTCGAAGCGCAGTACGCGGTCCACGAGTTCCACGCGCACGTCACTGGAGAGGCGCGACACCGAGGCCGCCCCTGGCATCGGCACCGGACACGGACGGTCCATCCGGCACGGTGGCGGACAGCGCGGCGGCCGGCAGGGACGAGGGACGATCCATCCCTGTGCCGCGACGGACGGTGCGATGGCAAGCAGCAGGACGACAGCGCGGAGAAGCGAAGTGTGTGTGAGCATGATGGCATCCGGTGTGTGGGTCTCGTGTAGTTGAGACGCCGAATACCGCAGCGACTTGCACACGTCGTCATGAAACCGGGGGAAACGCCTTCGTCAGCCCCTCCTAGGGCCTCTCGCGCCGTTGCAGCTCCGGCGCACGGTCCACCACGCGGACCGCGAGCATCGCCCGGTCCGCGCGGCTCACCACGTGCTCGAAGCTCTCGGGGGGAGTGCGGGCAGTCCACCCTAACGAAAAGGGAACGGGAGCCGCGTACAGCGCGGCACGCTGCAGGCGCCGCGCGACCTGCTCGGTTGCGACGTCATCGGCGCCGGCCAGTGCCACGACGAACTCGTCGCCGCCGACACGCATCACGACTTCATCGGCGCGCACCTGTCTGGCGAGAAACCGGGACATTCGCACCAGTACCTCGTCCCCTTCCGCGTGGCCGAAGCGATCGTTGTATTGCTTGAAGTGGTCGATGTCGATGTACAGGCACCCCCATCGCGAATCCGGCCGTGCGATCAGGCGGCGTTCGAGTTCGGTCATGTACCGGCGGTTGTAGCAGCCCGTGAGCGGATCGCGCAAGCTGAGCTCGATGAGCTGGATTTCCAGTTCCTTGCGCGTCGAAATGTCGATGAGCACCCCATGGTAGAACCGCTCGGTGCGCTCGCTGTCGTAGCAGACGTACGCCGTGTCGAGCACGGTGCGAAGTTCTCCGTCAGGGCGAATGAGCTGCAGCTCGAACTCGCGCACGACGCCATCGCGATCGAGCATCGCGATTTCCTGGCGACGGATCGCAGGATCCACCACGAGCCGCTCCGCCGGATAGGCGCTCAATGCCTCGAGCGACGCGACGCCCACGAGATCGAGGAAGGCGGGGTTCGCATCCAGAATTTCGCCGCGCTCGCTGGAGATGTAGATCGCACCGGGCAGGTGGCGCGCGAGCGCGCGGAGCGTCTCGGGGTCGTCGAGACTGCGGCACCCCTGGCGTGTGAGTCCGGTATGCTCCGACGGTCGGAATGACGATGCCATCACACGCCCGCGGTCGTCCCGGTACCACTCGGCGGCACGTCGGGCTCGCCCGCAGCTGAGCCATTGCTGGCCCCGAGGTCCGCGCCCCTGGTCTCCCATTGCCGCATCATCCCCGCAAACGACCGCGTGATATCCGCGTCGAAGTCGGTACCGATGCGACTCTCCACGTATTCCAGCGCCCGCTCCGATTCCCACGCGTCGCGATACGGCCGCTTGGTGCGCAGGGCGTCGTACACATCGCAGATGTGCACCAGCTTGCTCGCCTGATGGCACTCGCGATGAAAGTGCATTCCGGGATAGCCGCCGCCATTGAGCATGATGTGGTGCTCGTACGCGACAACCGCGGCCAGATCGAGCTGCCGATCGCTCTCCACGATGAGCTTGGCGCCATCCGACGGATGCCGGCGCATGACACTCCATTCTTCTTCGGTCAGCCGGCCCGACTTGGTGAGGATGTCACGCGGAATGCGCACTTTCCCGAGATCGTGCAGCAGGCCGGCCACTCCGAACGCGCGGACGTCCTGAGCGCCGAGGGCCATGAACTCGGCGAGCGCCATCGCCAGCACCGATACGTTAATGGAGTGTGTGGTCGTGTACTGATCGAACTCCTTCAACTGCACGAGCGGCAGCATGATCTCGCTGTCGGAATGCATCGCGACCGAGAGCGAGCGCACCACGGCTTCCGCTTCGATCAATGGCAGTTTCCCGCGAAACTCCACCTCATCGTGCATCCACCGCACTGTGTCCGCTTCCTCGCTGAGTGAATACTTGATCGTCGCGGTGGGCAGTGTCTCGTCGTGCTCGATCATCGCGCCGCTCGCGCCTCGCACGCCGATCGCGCCGAACTTGATGCTCGTCCATGCGATCTGACGCGCCACCGTGGTGTCCGCGACGGCGAGGGACAGGCGGACGAGCATTTCGTTCAGGAAGCTGTCGTACTCCGCACGCGTGACCTCGCTCTCGAATTCGAGGCGCTGTACCCCCGCATTGGCGAGCCGCGCCCCCCAATCCCACTCCTTCAGCTCGCGCATGGCACGCTGGCCGTGGATCACGTCATGGCCAAGGAAGGTGAATTGCGGGCGGGCGTTGCTGCGCTGCAGATCGAGGAGCCGCAGATACGACAGGTCCACCGCGCGCTCGCGAGCGGGGTGTCCCTCTCGATAGAGCGACATGGTCGAGAGCGCCTGCGCGAACGTATTGAGGAAGCGGACGGCTTCGCTCATGACGCTCGCCGCGCCGGCGTGGCGGCCGCGGCCCGGATCTCGGGGTCTGCACTCGCGGACGCCATGGACAGTGCGCGCTGTGCGTCCTGGTGCTCGCGTCCCAGCGTCGCGAGCTGCGACACCGCCGCCAACAGCTCCGGGGTCTTCGCGCGCAATTTGAGACGTCGCAGCCACCCGGTGCGCTCCACGACGAGCGCTGTCAGCCAGTCCAGTGTCTCGGGAAACTCGTGAGCGGCCATGGCCCGTACCGCGGCACCCTGCAGCGCCGGCGAGAACGCTCGGTGGCGAACGCGCTCCATGAGGAGCATCGCAACGTCCGGCGGACACTCCTTCGCGATCACGGCGAGCGCGGCCCGCACCACATCCTCGTCGGAATCCATCAAGGCCACGCTCAGCGCATTGCTACGCTCGGACGGCAAGCGCAGCAGCAGACGCAGCGCCTCACGACGCACGCGCGCCTCGGGCACCTGGAGGTACGCCGCCGCGGAAAAGCCGGAGGGCAACTCCGGCATCTGGTACAGAACGCCGAGGAGCCGTCGCTGCAGTGCCCAGCGTGCGTGCGGAAGCCGCTCGGCTACCAGGACGCCGGCATCCGCGCCGAGCTGGGTGACCGACTCTGCGATTGCCGGGACGTCACGATCGTCCGCCACTTCCAGGGCGTCCAGAAGGGGTCGGACAGCTGCGAGTCCCAGGTGTGGGGCCACTCGACCGATCAACACGAAGTCCACTGGCCGGGCCTGCAGCAAGAGATGCATCTGCTCGGGCGTCAAGTACCGCTCGTACATCGCCGTGCGCGCGAACGAATCGGGTGCGCTGTCGAGGATGTCCAGAACCGTGGAGACTCCGCGGCGGTTGATCACCGCGTCGGTCGCGCGCCAGAGCGCTTCCCCCACGGCTCCCGCCTCGAGGCTCATCTGAATCATGCGCTCAGGTTCACACACGAAGCTACTATCGGCCGCAGAGAAAATTGGCGCCGAGCGTGACATGCCGTCGAGCGCCTTCCGATACGCGTCCGGATTGGGGTCCTCCAGCTGCCAACCGTCGATCAGCTGACGCACTCCGTCGCGCAGGGCGCTGTTGGCTTCCGCGCGCGCGGGCGTGCTGCCTTGCTCCGCGTGTACCGCAAACTTGGACAGCAGACGAATCATCGAGTGCGAAATCGTCTGATGCGAGGTCGTCGCCGCCGCCTGCACCAGATCCACCACGGCGTCCACGGCGAGCCCCTGCGACGCGTCCAGTACGAAGCGGCGCCGCTGCATCATGTCGCCGCCCATCTCCAGCAATCGGCGCAGCGTCTCCGGCTGCAGTGTACCGACCAGCTGCGAGATGCGCCGACGCAATGACGCGGCCTCGTGTCCTCCCTTCGTGCGCAGCTCTTCCGCGATCTGAAGGAGGTAACCGACGACCACCTGGTCGTAGGCCTGATCGTCACGGGAATGGTCATCAATGGCCTTGGCCACCACCACGGGATCACTCGAACCCCAATGCGGCTCGGATGCGCTAGGATCCCGTGCACCGCCGTCCGGTGCACCGCCGTCCCGTGCGGCTGCGTCCTGCGCGGCTGCGTCGCGTGAGGCGCCGTCCATCGTGTCGGCAGCCAGTGCCGCGCGCGCGAGGCCGATCCAGAGCTGCGCCCCGCGCGTCCGACCCAGCTTCGACGGGCCGCTCGCTTCGCTGACGGGTCCGCCGCCAAAGTCCTCGTCGTCGGTCCGCGCCGCATCATCCTCGAGCAGCTCGAGCGTCTCGAAAGTGAGCGGGTACAACCGTACGTGCGCCCAACGCTGCAGCTCCGCGGCAGGCTCCAGCCCGAGCGGCCGCTCGCTGCGGCCAGGGTCCACGGCGATGGTGCGCAGGACATCGCTGAGCTCGCCCACATCAACGCCGCTCGCAAAGCGCAGCGCACCGAGTTGATGGGCATGCAGCTTCTGCGCGAGCTCGCGCAAGAGCGGATGATTGGCGTCGGTGGCGACCCCTTCGATGACGAGCTGCTGGCGCGCAACGCCGATCGAGAGCGAGCTGCGTTCATGCAGCAATGTGCGCAGCCGGTGCGTCAGTCCCGCCAGCGCGGTGGCGAGCAGCGGATGGCCGGAGGGATAGATGGCGTTCTTGTGCAGCGAGATCGAGAACTCAACCAGGAAGTCGGCGAGATCCCGCGACAGCGTGGCGGAATCGCCCGCCGCGGAGCGGGAGATCACCTGCGGGGTCGCGAGGCCCGAACGACGCGAGTGTACAGAAAGCTCAAGGGTCGGGGGTGCCGGGGGGGATGGCGCCGAGTACACCCATTGACGAACCGCCGTGTCACCACGTTTCGCGTTCGCCCATGTCATAGTATCGCGCGGTACGGCCCCCTGCCATGTGGCATGTGCGTTGCTCCCTGTCGTCGGGCGTCCGCGGGCCATCTGTCCGCCGTGACGCGCAGGCTCACGCCGGAGAGAAAAGATGACGCAACGCCCCGAGAAAAAGGAACCCGTCCGCGAGGAGAAGAGCACAGGCGCTGGAACAGAGGCCGCGCAACGACCGCTCCCCGAGGAAAAGGGCGGCGATGGGCGACACAAGCAAACCAGCGCGGAGACCGGTCGTCCCGCGTCGGAGCCGTTGACCCGCACAACAGAGCACAAGGGCGGCTACGGCGGCGAGGGTGGGGCGCCGCGCACGAGCACGGATCAGCGCGAGCGTCCTCCGCAGAAGCCGAAGCGATAGCGACCGAACAGCTGGCCAGGACCCGGGTGAGGTAGCGGCGACCGGCTCCAACAGGCAGCTTCGAGTCAGCACAGTCTACGGAGATCCCGATGCTCTTTTATCAGCGCCTTCCCGTCGCCCGCCACGCTCTGCTCGGGGCGCTCGCGCTGTCGTGCGGACGCTCCCCCTCGGAGCCGCCGCCAGATCTGTCGGCGGTGCGCCTGCGCGTCGTTCAGGTGGCGACGGGATTAACGAGTCCTTTGCATCTGGTGGCGCCGCCGGGCGACGCGCGGCTCTTCGTCGTGGAACAACCCGGACGCATTCGCATCATCGCCGGCGGGCAGTTGCTGCCCACGCCGTTTCTCGACATCACGACCAAGGTGAGCTGCTGCGGCGAGCGCGGGCTCCTGGGCCTTGCGTTCCACCCTCGCTACTCCACGAATGGGTTCTTCTACGTCAACTTCACCGACACGAACGGCGACACCCGTGTCGAGCGGTATCGCGTCTCCGCCAATCCCAACGTCGCCGATCGCCCGTCCGCGTTTCTCATCATCGCGATTGACCAGCCGTTCCCGAATCACAACGGCGGACTGGTTGCGTTTGGTCCGGATGGCATGCTGTACATCGGTATGGGGGACGGTGGGAGCGGGGGTGATCCCCTGCGTCAGGGTCAGGATTCAACCGCGCTGCTGGGCAAGCTTCTGCGCCTCGACGTGGACGGCGGCTCGCCATATCGGATCCCGCCCGGCAATCCCTTTGCCGGCCATGCGCGCGCCCGCGGGGAGATCTGGGCGCTGGGGCTGCGGAATCCGTGGCGATTCGCATTTGATGCGCCGAGCAATCGGCTGTATATCGCCGACGTCGGACAGAACCGACTGGAAGAGATCAACGTCGTGGACGCGCGCACGGGCGGGCTGAATTATGGATGGAACGTGATGGAGGGATCCAGCTGCTACGCGGCCGATCCGTGTAACAGGACAGGAAAAACACTTCCGGTGGTGGAATACGACCACGCCCAGGGTTGCTCGGTGACCGGTGGCTATGTGTATCGCGGCGCGGCGATCCCCGAACTGCGTGGCCACTATTTCTACTCGGACTACTGCCAGGGATGGTTGCGCAGCTTCCGCTACACGGGCACCGCGGCAGCGGACGAACG
>JANNOC010000548.1:0-14948 GCA_031398865.1 Gemmatimonadota bacterium
GGACGCACGCCCTACACCATCGCCGCCGTGGAGTATGCCAAGAGCCGCGGCGCTTTCACCGTCGCCGTGGTCTGCGTGAAGCACTCCGCATCATCGCCGCCGCCCGTGCGCACGGAATGCTCGTCATGGCGGGATGCATGATCGAATCCACGCTCGGTATCGCGCCGGCGGCGCACCTGTCGCCATTGCTGGATTGCGCGGACTTGGACGGCGCTGCGTTGCTGGCGAGCGATCCCTGGCGCGGCATCTCCATCAGTCGCGGCGTCATCGCCCTGTCCGACGCGCCCGGGCTCGGCGTCGAACGCGCGTGATCGCGTGACCGCGCGTCCCGCGCGGCTGATCGAGGTCGCGCTGCCGCTTCCGCTCTTTCGCACCTTCACCTACCGCCTGACGGGTGAGACGCCCAACGACGCGTCTGTCGGAAGTCGCGTCGTCGTTCCGTTTCGGGATCGCCGGGTAGTCGGGATCTGCCTCGGCGACGTGCCGGGGCCAGCGGTGCGCGCGGTGAAGGACGTGGTGGATGTTCCGGACGCCGACGCGGCGGTGAGCGCGCACCTCCTCGCGGTCTGCCAGTGGATTTCGGCGTACTACGTCGTTCCGGTCGGGTTGGTGCTACGCGGAGCGCTGCCGACACTGCTCACCGGCGCCGCGGAGCCGCGGCCCGCGCAGAAAACGCAGCGCATTGTGGTGCTGCGCCAGCATCTGCCGACGCTACTCGAGCGTGACCGCGTCTTTGCCCGCGCACCGCGGCAGCGCGAGGTGTACGAGCTGCTGGAGTCATTGGGCGGGCGCGCGGGCGCGCAGCAACTGCAAGAGATGCTGCGCTTCACCGCGTCCGTGCTCACGGCGCTGGTGACGCGCGGGCTGGTGTCCATCGAGGACGCGGTGGTGTCACGCGATCCCTTCGCCTCGCGCGACACCGGGCGATCGCCGCTCCACCCTCCGACGCCGCCACAGCGCGCCGCGATCGCGGCCATGACCGCGGGCGCGCCGGGAGACGTGTATCTCCTGCACGGCATTACGGGGAGCGGGAAGACGCTTGTGTACATCGAGCTGCTGCGCGAGCTGGTTGAGCGCCGCGGCAAGACGGCCATCGTGCTCGTGCCGGAGATCGCGCTCACACCGCAGACCGTGGATCGCTTTCGCAGCGTCTTCGGCGACCGGATCGCGGTGCTGCACAGCGCGCTCAGTGACGGCGAACGGTACGACGCGTGGCTCGCGCTGGAGCGCGGCGAGAAGCGCATCGCAGTGGGCGCGCGGTCGGCGATCTTTGCTCCGCTGTGCGACCTGGGCGCGATCATCGTGGACGAAGAACACGAAGCCAGCTACAAGCAGGGTGAGACGCCACGGTATCACGCCCGCGAAGTCGCGATCATGCGCGCCCAACTGGAGGGCGCCATGGTCGTGCTCGGCAGCGCAACGCCGAGTCTGGAAAGCTGGAGTAATGCGGCGGCGGGAAAGTATCGGCTGCTGGAGCTGCGCGAGCGCGTGGGCGGTGGCCGTTTGCCGTCGGTGGAGGTCGTGGACCTGCGACAGATCGCCGCCCCAGCGCCTAACGCCTCACCCGCGACGGTCGCGATGCACGCCGTGGTGAGTCCGGTGCTCGAACTCGCACTCGCCGATCGCTTGGACCGGGGCGAGCAGAGCATTCTGCTCTTGAATCGCCGCGGCTATGCCTCGTTCGTGCAATGCGGCGAGTGTGGGGAAGTCGTCACCTGCCAGAACTGCAGCATTTCTCTCACGTATCACCGAACGCCCGAACGGCTGGTGTGTCACTACTGCCAGCACGGCGAGCCACCGTCGTCGCGTTGCCGGCGCTGCAACGGGATGACGCTCAGACAGCGCGGCCTGGGCACGCAGCAGGTGGAGCGCCTTCTGTCGGAGCGCTTTCCATCCGCGCGCATCGCGCGCATGGACGTCGATACGACGGGCGCCAAGTGGGCGCATGCCGCGATTCTCGACCGGGTGGAGAGTGGCGACGTGGACGTGCTGCTCGGCACGCAGATGATCGCGAAGGGCCTCGACTTCGCGAACGTGACGCTCGTCGGCGTGATTGACGCGGACGTCGGGATCAACCTGCCCGACTTTCGCGCGTCGGAACGCTGTTATCAGCTGATGGCGCAGGTGGCCGGACGGGCGGGGCGCGGACCCAAGGGAGGACGCGTTCTGATTCAGACCCGGTCACCGTCGCACCATGCCGTGCGCTGTGCCGTGGATCATGACTACGAGCGGTTCGTGCGCGAGGAGCTCGCCGGGCGCGCTGAGCCGCCGTATCCACCCACGATCCGCCTGGCGAACATCGTCTTCAGTGGCACGGACGAAGACGCCACCATGCGCCTCGCCGAGCGTGGCGCTGCCTGGCTTCGGCGACTGCTGAGTGCGCGCAGGACGACCGTATCGCTCATTGGCCCGGCGCCCTGCGCAGTGGAACGCATCAAGAACCGGTGGCGCTGGCACCTCTTCCTCAAAGCCGACCGGCAGGGCGATCTCACCAGGATCGGCAGCTACTTTCTCCGGCGATTCGACATCCCGCACACGGCCGATCTTCGCGTGACGTTCGACCGCGATCCCATGTCGCTCATGTGACCGAGACCGCCGCGTCGCTTGAATCGCCCCATGCGCGAGGGCATCTTTCGGCATCGTGAGTACATTCTTGCATCCGGATTTCACGGCCACACGATTCGCGCAGGCACCTGACGCCCGCTTCGTCGCCGCACCGGCCGACGGCGTTCTTCCCGAGCACTTCTTCTCCACCACCAATCTGCCCACGTACGTCCGGGTGGGCGGTGCGTGGCGCATGCCGCGCGAGCCGCGCATGGATTCCGCGCTGGTGCTCGATGCGGAGGGAGAGCTGTGGATCCGCGAGGGGCGCCGCGTCCGGCTCGGCGACCGCGTCGCGATCGGTCACGCCGAGGACGGGTCCGAGGGGATCTACGTGCACGCGTCCGCGTTTCTGGGGGAGGCCGTCGCGGGCGAGTTCAAGTTCATGACGAGCGAAGTATCGCGCGAGAAGCCGATCGACTATTCGCTGATGGCGCGCATTCTCGTGGACGAGCGCGATCGCGGTGGCTATCCCGTGTGGGTGACCGGTCCCGCGCTGGTACATTCGCGCGCGCGCGCGGACATGACCTGGTTCGTGCAGAACGGTTTCGTTGGGGCGCTGCTGGCGGGGAATGCGGTCGCGGTGCACGACATCGAGGCGTCCATCTTCGGGACGACGCTGGGGATGTTGGGGACCGGCGAAGCCATGACCGGCGGACACGGGCTGCACATGCGCGCCATCAATCGCGTACGTGCGGCGGGGTCGATCGCGGCCGCGGTGAAACAGGGGCTGGTCCGCGACGGCATCATGCACGCGTGCATCACCCACAATGTGCCGTTCGTTCTGACCGGCTCCATTCGCGACGACGGTCCGTTGCCGGACGTCATCACCGATGCGACGGCCGCGCAGGACGCGATGAAGGAGCACACCAAGCGCGCGACGATGGCCATTCTCGTGGCAACGGCGCTGCACGCGATTGCCACGGGTAACATGCTCCCCGCCTTCGTGACCGAGGAAGACGGCTCGCTGCGCGAGCTGGCGACCATCTGCGTGGATTCGTCCGAGTTCGTCGTGTCGAAGCTCAAGGACCGCGGCACGCATCAGGCATTTGGCGTCGTGACGAACGCGCAGGACTTCATGCACATTCTGCGACTGTACGTGGAGCGCGAGATCGACGCCCGCCTGGATGCGACGCTGCGCGCCGGCGCCACGACGACGATCAAGTGAGCGAGACGCGCGCGCGCTTTCTGCGCGCCATCGCCGAGTGCGTGCCCCTCGAGCGGATCGTGGACGTGTATCTCTTTCCTCCGCTGCGGCAGGGCGGTGTCGAAGGAGGAGTGGCGGTCGTGGCCGCGGTGGTGGACGCGGCGGATGCGGCTCCCAATGCCGGCCAGACGGAGACACGGGAGCGCGCGCTCGCCGTCGGCGACGATGATGACGCGGCGCGCACACGCGCCCGGGTGGACGCGCGCCACACGGTTTTCACCGCGCGCTACCGGCTGACACTCAAGGGCCCCGACCGTGGGAAATGGGAACTGGACGTCGTGGCCCAGGCCGACGCGCCACTCGTGACGCTTCAGGCAGTCGTTCGGGGGGTGCAGGACCGAGCCGGCGATCTTTCCGCGCCGGAGCGGCTCAGCGGCGAGGAGCTGCGGCGCGGGAGCGATGACCTGCACGCGCAACGCGCTCCTGTCGCCGGCCCGACGGAGCGCACCGCCTGATCGTGCCGGGCGCGGAGCGCGCGCCCGACCCGATCGCAGTGCGTCAATCGTCAGTCGTCAATCGTCGTCCGAGTCCGAGTCCGAGTCCTCGTCATCGACGTCGTGCGACTTGTGATCGTCCAGCTGTCCGCGAATTTCCCCACCGGGGAAGTCGCCAGGCCCGGTGTTGGTCGGCGCCACGCCATCGTTGGTATGCACGTTCACGTACGTGAGGCCCGCTCGCATCGCGTCGAGCAGCGGCATGTCACGGCCGACCGCGCTAGCCGGACACACGATCCCCACAGGCGAGAAACTGCCGGACGAGATCACCCCGCGATGTGGTCCCGCTCCGCCAGGCCTAGGCGCGCCTGTTGGGCCGATCACGGGGCTCAGCCACATGCGAATCGGGCCGTTCGCACCGGCGGGACCGCAATGGATGTGCGACATGATGATGTTGCTGATCCTGCTCGCCCTGTGCGTGAAGTGAACCGTCCCGCCGTCCCTGCTGATCCGGAAGGTGGCCTTGCCGCGCGCACGCGAATCGGCGGGTGTCGGACCGCCGGGAGTCGCCGGCGTGAAGACCTCTTCCTTGCCACTCAATCGGGTGGCGAGACGACGCACCGGGCTTCCGCCGCCGTGAGCGGCAAACACCGGAACGGAAATCTCCTCCACCTGCGTTGGTGCGGGTTGGTCGGTGGCGCATCCCCCAAGGAACGCCAAGGCTCCGAGCCCTACATGTCTCTTCAGCATGGTGCCTCCCTCATTGCAGCGTACGCACGCTTCCAGGGTTGGTGCGCTCACCCCTCCGCCGGACGGCGGAGACGTCCACCTTCATGGCTCGGATCTAATCCCACCCGACTCGGGGCGGAAGAGGGGCACCCGCCGAGGTTCGGGGACCGGGGCGGACGATACGGAATGCGCTCATGAGCGTCTTCTAATTGAGGCCATCGGCCTGAGGCCATCGGCGCACCTGTGCGCGGGTGGCGTCAGTGCTCTCCGTCGTCACTGCCCGCCGCGGGATGGGTCCGATCGCGGGACGTGTCAGTGAATGGGCGAGGCCCAGGCGGTGCGCTGAGCCCGTCCCGCCTTTCGGATCACGTCAACGAGCCAAGATACAGGCTGCCTTGAAACACTGCCGATGGACCTGACGCCGCCGCTCGCACGGCCGAGGATTCTCCCGTTTCAGCGGTTCGACAGCATCCGCAACCGGATTCTCGTGTTCGCGGTGCTTGCCACGCTGATCCCCTCCGGGATAACGCTCGGCATTTCGTACGTGCAGAACCGCCATGCGCTCGAGGAGAAGATCACCCAGGATCTGCTCTCCGAGAGCGTACAGACGGCGCGCGCGGTAGGCGTCTGGCTCAAGGAACGTCTGTACGATCTGCGCGTGTTCGCGGGGTCGGAAGAAGTCGCGAACAGTCTGCAGCAGGCCGCCGGCGGCTCGACGACCACGCCCACCCGCGGACGGCTGCGCGAATACCTGGTCTCGCTGCACGAGCGCTTTAGCGATTTCGAGCAGCTCGTAGTGCTGGATGTTCAGGGGCGCGTGCTCGCCACGAGTCTCCCGGTCGTCACGCCCGTGCAGCTACCCGCGGACTGGCTGGAGAGGCTGCGCGCGGACCGACAAGCGGTGGGCGAGGCATACTGGGACTCAAAAGCAGGAAAAGGGAAGCTCATCATCGCGGTTCCCGTTCTGCACGCCGATGGGCGACTCCTCGGCGCCTTCGCCGCCGAGTTGAATCTTGCACCGCTGCATGAGCTGCTGCGCTCGTTCGCGCGCGACAGCAGTGGCGCGATATACCTGTTGAGCACCGCCGGCGCGCTGATCGCCAGCTCGGATTTCCTGTCGTCCCAGCTTCTGGCGACGATACTCCCGGCCGATGTCTTCGAGAGCCTGATCACGCGGGAAGACGGCGTGTCTCCGTACGTGAGTTACCGGGGACAGGAAGTGGTGGGCACACTCAAACGCGTGCCGCAGGTGCGGTGGGCCGTCGTCGCGGAGATCTCCGCGAACACGGCGTTTCAGCAGGTGCGTCGCTTTCGCGACTTCGCGCTGCTCGTCGTCACGCTGCTGCTGATTGCGGCCGCGGCGAGCGCGTATCGCCTCGGTTTGCTCATCGCGCGTCCGCTCGACCGCCTGACGAAGGGTGCGGCGGAAGTAGCCCGTGGCGATCTGGCGGTAGACCTCCCCGCGGGCGGGGCGGGGGAGGTCGGTTACCTCACCAGCGTCTTCAACCACATGGTCTCGCGGCTTCGCGCGGGGCGTCGTGAACTGGACGATATCAACGAAACGCTGCGGCTGAAGAATGAGGAGCTCGAGCGCCTGTCCGTTACCGACGGCCTCACCGGCCTCGCGAATCACCGGGCACTCATGCAGCGACTCGATGCCGAAGGCGTTCGCTTCAGCCGCACCCAGCGACCCTTCTCGGTGCTCATGGCCGACGTGGATCACTTCAAGCAATACAACGACACCTTCGGCCATCCGGCCGGCGACGAAGTGCTGAAGAAGATCGCCGCGATCCTCCGGGATGCGACGCGAACGATGGACTGCGCCGCTCGCTACGGCGGTGAGGAATTCGCCATCATCATGCCGGACACGGCGATCGCCGGAGCGATGCACGTAGCCGAGCGCATTCGCGCGCGGGTGGACGCCGCCGACTTCCCGGGCCGGAAGATCACGTTAAGTATCGGGGTCGCGGAGTTCCCCAAGGATGCCGACACGCCGCAGGCGATCCTCGCTGTGGCGGACGAAGCGCTGTATCGCGCCAAGCGGGGCGGGCGAGGACGTGTGGTGCAGGCTGGGAAGACCGTCAAGGCGAAGAGCTGATTACGGCCGACTGACGAGCGAGCGAAAGATCCAGCCGGTGCGTCCACCCGCGTCAGTGATACGTATCCATTCGTCCGTATGGGAATAGCCCGTCAGTGCACTTCCCGCCTCGACCGCGAACAGAATGGGAAAGTTGGTTCCCGGTCCTTCGCGCACATTGCCCTGACTTGCGACTTTGAGCCGAATCGGTAGCGCGAACGCCGTCTCTCCAGGACGCATGCCCGCGCGGCTGCCCTGCGCAACGCGCCCGCGCATCGCTGCAGCCAGCGTCTTCGCCTGGGTCGCCAGGTACAGGGCGCCACCGTAGTTGTGCTTGTCGAACTCCGCGGAACTCTGACGCACGAGCCGCGTCACCTGCGCCGCGTCCACGGGCTGCAGCGTAGCGCTCGAGCGCAGCGACTGCAGCGCGACCTCGGCTTCGGCCATTCCCGACGCGGCCTCCGCCCGGCTGGCGACCGTCTGTAACTTGGCCATCGCCCGCACGACTTCCGCGCGTGCGTCTTCCAGGCGTGCCTCGAGATCCTCAACCTGGGCTTCTTTCTCGAGAAGACGCAGCTCGACGCGCGCGAGGCGTCTGTCCAGCTCGGGATCCCGCACGGTAACCGTCTCACGCGTGACGCGCGGGACGACGCGGGGCTTCTCTACCGGTGCGGGCGCCGGCGTTGGCGACGCGCACGTGGGGCGCCATGCAGCGACGGCCAGCAGCAAGAGCAATGAGCGCAACAGGCAATGCTCCTCAATTGGATGCTTCTAATCTAGCATCCTGGCCGGCATTCCGAAGGTGGTGCCCTCCATGGGGAAGTACCGCCGCAGCACCGCGCGGTGAATGTCGCGCGCGTTCTCCAGGATCTCGTGCTCCAATTCGAGTCGCGCCGGTGCGATGATGAACGGATACGCCTGATCGCCTCCCGCCGATCCGTGCGCCCCGACCTGATCGTCGAAGGACACGATGTCGTAGCCGTCGTACGCACCGAAGAGCACGAGGTCGCCCGCGTTCGGCTGCGTCGCGAGCTCCTCGATGGCGCGCAGGGTGTAGGGCTCGGTGCCGTACGGCGCCAGGGGGTTCTCGCCGCCGAGCACCTCGAGCTCGCCATGCAGGAGGTGCGCGTGCCCGCCGCGTCCTTCGAGATGCACGCCGCCGCCGCTGCGGGTCGCGATCAGACCGATGCCGGGATGCGCGAGCAGCGCCGCGTACAGCTGCGCTCTCCGACGATTCCGGGCGATGTCCGAGAGCTGCAGTTGGTGGACGTCGTCGGCGAAGTACAGCAACGCGAGACAGGAACTGTATGTCACCACGACATCGTGCCGGGCGTCCACGCGATACTTCTCCGGCATGATGATCTCGCGCAGTCCGTACCGGCTGCGCACCCAGTCGCGCACACGACGCAGCGTCCGGCGTCGCCGGCTGAGCGCGGGCGCCACCTGCGCGATCGCCTCGACCACCTGCGGTCCCATGTCGGCGTACTCGGTGTCGGTTGCGTGACTCGCGTGCGAGGTGAGCGGCTCCGCGCCCGCCCGCTCGGCGTCGCCGTCGAGAATGTGCTGGACTGTGCGGCCGAGGGTTTCCTTGAAGCGCACGCGGTAACTCGTCGACGGCGTCATGCCGTGGTCGGAAAGAATCACGAGATCGTATCCGCGCGCGCCAGCGGTGGCGGCCATGCGCTCGATCTCGCCGATACGCGCGTCCGTCCGGCGCAGGTCGCCAAGCGCCATGCGTGACGAGGGACCGAAATGATGTCCCAGTTCGTCGTACTGCATGAACGTGCTGTAAATGATGGGAACGCCCAGATGGATGTCGAGCAGAATCGCCATGGTTTGCAGCTCGCGAACGACGACGTTGCTGAGAATGCGGATGAAGGGAAAAATTCCTTCGGCATGCGTCACCCGGCGCGCGAGCTCGCCGCGCAGCCGCTCCCACTCCTCCAGCAGCCACTCCAGACCGGCCTGGAGCACCATGCGCGCGACGCGGATGGGATGCAGCGCAATGAGCAGCGCCATGCGCGTACCGCCGAGGCGCCGATACACGGACAGCCGCTCGCGCGTGGCAACGGTGAAGGCCACGGTCTGCGCGTCGCCGTCGAGCAGATTCACGTAGCTGGAGCCGCCGGCGAGCGCGCCGGGGGCGTGGATGCGGTCGCGGATGTACTGTACACCCTCGGGCGCGTTGCAGGTGATCACGCGGCGCGCTCCCTTGTCGTAGAATCGGAACGCCGGAATGCCGGCGTTCTCGCCGTGGAAGATTCCCGCCTGGCAATAGGGTGTGGCGGACGGGAGGCCGCAGAACCAGCGGCGTAGCGCGTAATCGCCGGAAGCCAGCAGCCTGGAAATCGTCGGGCAGTAGCCGAAGGCGAGCGCGCGGCGCAGATCGGAATAGGCCAGCGCGTCGATCTGCAGCATGATGAGGCCGCGGCGGTCGTCGCGTGGTCGCCGCTCCCGGCGGAAGGCGCGATACTTCAGGCCGTAATACCAACGGGCCAGCGGGCTCGCGCGCTTGCGCGCGCGCCGCTCGACGGCCGGAGAGGACATGGAAGAGACTGCGACATTCGGACTGGCCATTTCGTTCACCGCGGGACTCCTGAGCTTCCTGTCACCCTGCGTGCTCCCGCTCATTCCGGGCTACGTGACCTTTATCACGGGGCTGAGCCTGGATGATGTGCAAAAAGCGCGTCGTTCCGCGTTCGTGCATGCGCTGCTCTTCGTCGCGGGGTTCACGCTCATCTTCCTCGCGCTCGGAGCCACCGCCACACTGCTCGGCCGCGTGCTGCTGGTGTATCGGCACTGGATCGCCCGCCTCGGCGGGGCGCTGATCATTGTGTTCGGCCTGTATCTCCTCGGAGTGTTTCGCTTCGGCCCGTTCGCGCGCGAGCGCCGGGTGCATCTGGCGGACAAGCCGGTGGGATATCTCGGGACCGTGCTCGTGGGCATCGCCTTCGGTGCCGGCTGGACCCCGTGCATCGGACCGATCCTTGGCTCCATCCTCATCTACACGTCCAGCAGCGCGGATCTGGGGCGTGGGATGCTGCTGCTGTCGATGTACTCGCTCGGTCTGGCTCTCCCATTTCTCGCCGCCGCGGTCGCGATCGAGCGCTTCCTCGCGTTCTTTCAACGCATTCGCAGGCAGATGGAGTGGATCTCGCGCGTCTCCGGCGTGTTGTTGATCATCATCGGCGTCCTGTTGATCACCAATTACTTCACGATTCTCGCGACCTACCTGCAGGGACTCACGCCGGAGGCGCTGCGAAGCCGCCTGTAGGCGGGCGCTGATCCAGCAGCGCGGCGACGCGCACTAGCAGCGTTCGCACAGGCACCGGCTTGAGCAGCACGTCTACGCATCCCGCCGCCAGGCAGCGCGCGCGCGTATCCCTGCCAGCGTCGCCGGTGAGCGCCACCGTCATCGGCACCTGATCGCCCGCGCCGCGCAGGATGGCCAGTGCGTCGAGGCCATCGCCGTCCGGCAAGGTGAGGTCGAGCAACATGAGCGACGGCGGATCAGTGCGGCACACGGCGACGGCGCTCGCCACGCCGTCGGCGAGGGACACGCGATGTCCGGCGCTCTCGAGCAGCAGCCGCATCGCTCCGGTCACGTGCGGATTGTCCTCAACTACCAGAATGTGCGCGGCCGAGCCCATCCCGTTAGGCGGCGCGGTACGGAACGGTGAAGTAGAAGCGGCAACCCGAGCCCAATTGGCTTTCCAGCCAGATGCGGCCGCCGTGCAGCTCCACGAGCTTGCGCGAAATCGTGAGACCGAGCCCCGTGCCGTGATGCCGGCGCGCGGCCGACGCATCCACCTGTGCGAATTCCTGGAACACCAGCTCGTGGTTCTCGGGCGCGATGCCGATGCCGCTGTCGCCGACTTCCACCAGCAGATCGCGCTCGTTCCCGGCCTGCACGACTGAGGCACGCACCCACACGCGCCCTTCGTGCGGCGTGAACTCGATCGCGTTGCCAATGAGATTGCCCAGCACGTGCGCGATCTTTTCACGATCGGCGACCAGGGGCGGCGCATTCCCGGGAATGTCCACCTCCAAGGTCAACGCATGCTTCGCGATCAACGACTCGTTCATCGCGCGAATCTGTTCCAGTACATCATCCAGTGAGAATTCCGTCAGCTTCAGCGTCAGCTGGTTCGCCGCGCCGCGGGCGTAGGTGAGAATCTCCCCCACCATTTCGAGCAACTGTCGTCCACCGCCGATGATGCCCGAGATGCTCTCATGCTGCCGCTCGTTCAGCTCCCCGAGCAGTCCATCGCGCAGAATCTCCGCGTGCGTAATGATCGCGGTGAGCGGCGTGCGCAGGTCGTGCGAGATGTTCGCGAGGAACTGCGTCTTGAGCACGTCGCGCGCCTTCATCTCGGCGATCATGCGCGTCGCTTCGAGATGCTGGGCCTCGAGGGCGCCCAGTTGCGACGGATCGTGAGGCGGAGAGAAGTGCAGAGGGCTCATGGAGTGCGCCTAACCTAGTGGGCGGAACTCACAGGCGCCACATCTGTTTGCGCCGTCTCCGTGTCGATGGAGTCCTCCAGTTGCTGCCGCCGCAGCAGCGACCAGTAGTGACCGCGCTGCGCCATCAGTTCCATGTGGCGACCCTGCTCCACGAGGCGCCCGTCCTCGAGCACGATGATCCAGCCGGCGTCCCGGATAGCGCTGATCCGGTGGGATGCGATGATCGCGGTGCGGCCCCCCAAGGCATCGCGCAGCGCCTTGAGAATCTCCATCTCGGTGTGCGTGTCCACCGCGGACAGGGCATCGTCCAGCAGAACGATGCGCGGCTTTCGCGCGAGAGCGCGCGCGAGTGCTGCCCGCTGTTTTTGCCCGCCCGAGAGATTGATGCCGCGCTCACCGAGCAGGGTCTCATAGCCGCCGGGAAAGCTCGTGATCGTTTCATCGAGCTGCGCCTGCGCGGCGGCCCACCGCCCTGCGTCCCGGTCGTCGGTGCCGTACTCCAGATTCGACGCGATTGTATCGCTGAAGAGCAGGGTCTCCTGCGGCACATATCCGATCTCCGCGCGAAGTTCTGCCAGGGCGAGACTCCGCGCCGGCCGCCCATCCACGAGAATCTCGCCACGCTGCGGATCGTACAGCCGCGGAATGAGATCGATGAACGCGCTCTTCCCACTCCCCGTCGCGCCGACGACGCCGAGCGTCTCGCCCGCCGGCACCCGGATCGACACGTCGCGAAGGACCCAGCGGGGCTCCTCCCCCTCGCGGACCGGGTAATGGAAGCTCACGTTGCGGAACTCGAGGGTGCGTCCGACCGTGGCCGGCCGCAGGCGATCAGGGGCAGCCGGCTCGGGGATCGTGGAACGCGCGTGCAGGATCTCGTTGAGGCGCGTCATCGACGCCGCGCCGCGTTGGAAGAGATTGATCACCCACCCGAGCGCGATCAGCGGCCACGTCAGCATCCCAAGATAGAAGCCGAACGCCACGAAGGCGCCGACGGAAATGGTCCCGCGCAGCACGAGTTGGCTGCCCATTCCGAGCACGGCGACAGCGCCCAGTCCGGCGAGTAGTCCGAACGTGGGATGCATCGCGCCGTACAACCGCGCGAGATGCATGTTCTTGTCGAGGTATTCGTCGCTGAGTGTCCTGAAGCGCTGGATTTCGGCGCGTTCCTGCCGATATGCCCGAACGATGCGGGTGCCCGCGATATTCTCCTGCGCGCGCGTCGTGAGGGTGCTGAAATGCTCCTGTACCGCCTCGAATCGGTCGTGGATCACGCCGCCAAGACGTGCCATCACGAAGGGCAGCAACAGCAGGGGCAGGAGCGCGATCGCCGTCAGGCGCACGTCGATGCGCAGCATGAAGAAGAGCGCGAACGCGCCGCCCGCCACCGTGTTCACCAGATACATGATGGCGGGGCCGGCGGCCATCCGCACCGCGCTCAGGTCATTGCTGAGCCGCGCCATGATGTCGCCGGTGCGCATGTGTGCAAAGTAGGGAGCATCGAGCGTCGTAAGGTGTAGGAACAGCGCGTTACGGAGATCGTACTCGACGTGCCGACTGAGGCCGTTGAGGATCTCCCGCATGCCGTACCGCAGGGCGCCACTGACGATGGCCACCGCGACCATCGCGGCGGCGATTCGCCAGATGTGCGCTCGAGCCACCCCCGCGCCGAGCGAGTCCAGGGCGTCGCGGAGCAGCCAGGGAATGACGCTCGCCAGCCCGGAGGAGATGACGACGAGAAGGAGACCCGCCACCAGTCGAGTTCGGTGGCGTCGAAGGTAGGGAAGCAGACCGCGCAACTCGGTCATGGCTGGCATACCGCTTGCCTCTTAGAACCCGATACAGTCCAAGTTCAGACACATACGAATCGCTTTGTAACTCGCCACATTTTAGGAGGTTGCACGATGACAGAATATATTCGGCGTTTCGCCGCACCGCTGGCGCTCTCGCTCGCGCTCGTCGCGGGTGCTGGCGCGTGCAAGACTGGCGATGACGACCTCGCCTCCGATACGGCCGCGCTCAACCGCGATCTGGAACTCGCGAACCGCGACACGTCCGCGCGTCCCGGGCTGACCGACGTTCCGGCTGGGACTTCCACGACGCGACCCGCGACGTCACGGCCGTCAGGCTCGGGCTCGTCCACGCGGACGCCCGCGCGCACGTCCAGCGGCAATACGGTCACGCGGAATCCGAGCAGTGGCTCAACCGGCGGCGGTTCTGTCGGCTCCATCGCGTCAGGCACGACGATGACCCTGCGGTCCGGGTCCGAAGTGTGCACGAACAACCGCCGCGTCGGTGACAAGTTCACGGCGACTGTAACAGAGACCGTCACGGGTTCCAACGGCGCGACGATTCCGGCAGGCGCGACGGCACTGGTGACGATCACTGAGCTCAAGAAGAGCGAGAACGCGAACGATCCCGTCAACATGGGCTTCTCGGTCTCCTCCGTCACGTTCGGTGGCAAGACCTATCCGATTCAGGCCGAGATCGTGTCCGCGGACGTGAACAAGGTTCGCAGCACGAAGAAAAGCAGCGATGCAAAGAAGATCGCGATCGGTGCCGCCGTCGGCGCCATCGCGGGCCAGGTGATCAGGAAGGACACCAAGGGTACGGTCATCGGTGCGGCGACTGGCGCGGCGGCAGGTACGGCCGTGGCGGTTGCGACGGGTGACTACGAAGGGTGCGTGCACAACGGCGGTATGATTCGCATCCGCCTGACGCAGTCCGCGGACGTTCGCGCGGAGTAACGTCGCACGATGTTGGTGCAGTGAACGAAGCCCCCGGCGATTTGCCGGGGGCTTTGTCCAACTCGCCCTCCCTCGTCCCACCATCGGGCTTTCTACAGCCCCTTCGCGATTCCCCCTCGTCGCGCGTCCACAATACCCTCCCACCCGGTCGGCACGCGCCGTATCAGCGCCGGCAATCCCACGCCACCCTCCGCGAGCGTGTGGCCCATCGCGGTGAGCGAATCGCGCACCGCCGCCGACAGTCCGCCCGTTTCCGCCACGAGCTCGTCAGGCAGCGCCTGATGGTGCACGCGCGGCGCGCGCATGGCGTGGGTCGTGGACATCGCGTGGTCAATGGAATTGACGATGAGCTGCGTCACGCCGGAGATGATACGCGGCCCGCCGCGGCTCCCGGCGAGCAGAAACAACCGGCCACGCGCGTCGAGCACAATCGTTGGCGACATCGCGCTGAGTGGGCGCTTACCCGGCACGATCGCGTTCTGCTCACCCTGCACGAGGCCGAACATGTTCGCCGTTCCCGGTTGGACGGTGAAGTCGTCCATGGTGTTGTTCAGAAAGAAACCGGCCTCCGCAACGAACACGCTCCCGTAAAGGGCATTCAGCGTCGTCGTCGTCGCGACGGCGTTGCCCGCGGCGTCCACGACCAGATACGCGGTCGTCTCCGTACCCTCTCGTACCGCGAGCGGGCT
>JANNOC010000609.1:0-1871 GCA_031398865.1 Gemmatimonadota bacterium
GCGACTCTCACACTCTCACGACTCATACGCCGACGCGCAACGCGGCAAGCAACGCCGCGAACGCGCGTCCCCTGTGGCTCACCCGCTCCTTCGCGTCGGTGTCACACTCCGCAAAGGTGCCGCCGAGCTCCTCCGCATGAAAATACGGATCGTATCCGAATCCCCCGGTGCCGCGCGGCTCGCGCAGGACAACGCCGGCGATCTCGCCGCGCCTAACGATTTCCACCCCCAGCCCAACGTATGCGGCCGCGCAGACGAAACGCGCGTCACGCGAGACCGGCGCGCCCTCAGCCTCCGCGTCGCGGAGTGCGCGCTGCAGCGCGGCGTTGTTGGCGGCGTCCAGCGCTGAGCCGTGTAGATCGGCGCGGTTGGAAAAGCGCTTGCTGCGCACACCCGGTGCGGCGCCGAGCGCCGCGACCTCCAGTCCCGAGTCATCAGCGACGGTCGCGATGCCGCCACTGACTTCGTAGAAGTACCGCGCCTTCGCGAGCGCGTTCTCCTCGAATGTCGCAAAGGACTCGAGCGCGTCTTCCTCTTCGTCTTCAGGCAACCCGAACGTCGTGAGATCGGTGACGCTCAACCCGGCCCGCGCGAACAGCGCCCGCAATTCGCGCAGCTTCCCCTCGTTGCGCGTCGCCAGCAGCAGGATCGAGCCGCGAATCACCGAGCCAACGCGTCGGCCTGCGCCCGCTCGAGTTGCCGGATCCCCGCCACCGCGAGATCCAGGAGCTGATTCAGCGCCGCACGATCGAACGTTCCCTGCTCGCCGGTTCCCTGCACTTCCACGAATCGCCCCTCACTCGTCATCACCACGTTCATGTCTACCTCGGCGCGCACGTCTTCCTCATAATCCAGATCCAGCCGCGGCTCGCCGGCGACGACACCGACACTCACCGCCGCCACGCGCCGCAGCACCGGCGTGGCGGGAATACGCCCGGTGGACACCATCCACGCGAATGCATCCACGACCGCAACACTCGCCCCAGTGATGGCCGCGGTGCGCGTGCCGCCGTCCGCCTGCAGCACGTCGCAATCAATGCGCACGGTAAACTCCCCGAAGCGAAAGTCGGCGAGCATCGCGCGCACGCTGCGGCCGATGAGACGCTGGATCTCATGCGTCCGCCCTCCAACGGACGCACGTTCCCGCTGGGTGCGCGTCTTTGTCGCGCGCGGCAGCATCGCATACTCCGCGGTGAGCCATCCCTCGCCGCGTCCCTTGCGCCACGAAGGCACACCGTCTTCCACCGACGCGGCACACAGCACGCGCGTGGAGCCAAAGCCAGCGAGGCAGGAACCTTCCGCGTGCGGCACCGCCCCGCGCTCGAGTGCGAGTGGCCGCAGCTCCGATGCGAGGCGGCCGGTCCGCATGGAATCAGGAGCGGGCACGTAACTTCTCGATGATCGCGGTGGTGGACTGACCGGGAGTCAAAGGAATGATCACGACCTCGCCACCCCGCGCACGCACCTCTCGCGCTCCCACCACGGTGTCCGGCGCATAATCGCCGCCCTTGACGATGACGTCCGGTGCGAGACGCGTCACCAGTTCCAGCGGCGTGTCCTGTTCGAAGATGACAACGGCGTCTACCATTTCCAGCGCGGCAAGCACGTAGACGCGTTCGCCCTCCGACCGCACCGGGCGGCCGGCCCCCTTGAGCCGGCGCACCGAGGCATCGCTGTTGACGCCAACGACAAGCGCGTCGCCGCGAGCTCGCGCGCCCCGCAGCACGTCCACGTGGCCGGGATGCAGCAGGTCAAAGACGCCATTGGTGAAAACCACCCGGCCGCCGCGTGCCACGCGCCAGCGCTCGGCTCCGTCCCACGTCATCACCTTGCGCGCCGGGTCGAGGTCGTTCAGAAAGCCGCCTCGGCCC
>JANNOC010000618.1:0-2251 GCA_031398865.1 Gemmatimonadota bacterium
CGTCCGGATCGCGATCAGAGATTCGGCGCGAAATGGGTGACGGATCTCTCGCTGGGGTATCGCTTCTTCGATCGGGTGGGCGTCACCCTTGGCGCGAATAACATTTTCGACGCGTACCCGGACACCGTCATCACGAACAACCAGACGCGCGGCATCTATGGGTATGCCGGCTCCTCGCCGTTCGGGTTCAACGGCAGGTATCTCTACGCACGGGCGGCGTTCGATTTCGTGAACATGGCGAGTCCGTTCCGGCGCGCTGAGAAGGTGACGGGAAAGGCGTCAGAGCGAGAGTAGGACGCGCTCACCGTTCCACGTGTCTTGAGACGACCGCGATGGCGGGTCAGCGACACGGTGTGCACGCGTCCCTCGACTATTCAGCGCCGCAAGGCTGCGCAGCCACAACAGGCGCACGGCCCACGATCTGTCGCACCGCCCAGGCAGCATGCTCGCGCACGAGTGGATCCGCATCGTTCAGGGCGTGCGCGAGCGCCGGCACGTCCTCCGCGTCGCCAACGTTTCCGAGGACGACCGCGGCATTGCGCGCCAATCCGGATCGCTTCGCACGCTTCATGGCTGATCCGCGGAACGTTTCCCGGAACGTCTCGTCGTCCAAGCCCAGCAGATCGCGCGCAAGCGCGCGTGCGCCACTGGTCGCGATCGGCTCGCGAGCGCGGAACGCAGGCTCCCGCACGTCGCGCGCGAACCGAATGTTCCAGGGGCACACCTCCTGGCAGATGTCGCACCCATATACGAGCCCACCAATCGCCGGGCGCACCGCTTCCGGAATCGCTCCGCGTTGCTCGATCGTGAGGTACGAGATGCAGCGCGTCGCATCGAGCACGTGATCGGCCACCAGCGCACCGGTAGGGCACGCCTCCAGACAGCGGGTGCAGGTGCCGCACCGGTCCGCGTCGAACGGCGCGTCAGCCTGGAGCTCGAGATCCACGAAGAGCGCGCCGATGAAGAAGAACGAGCCGATGTCGGGGTTGATCAGCATCGTGTTCCTGCCGAACCATCCCAGCCCGGCGCGCCGCGCGATGTCGCGCTCGAGAATAGGACCGGTGTCCACGTACGCCTTCCCGCGGATCACGCGCCCCGCCCGCCCCGCGAGCCAGAGGTGCAGCGCTTCGAGCCGCCGAACCATCACGTCGTGATAGTCGTCGCCGCGCGCGTAGCGCGCGACCGGACCAGACGGCGCGCGGCCGCCATAGTCCAGCGCGACCACGATGGCGGACGACACGCCGGCGAAAGGCAGGCGCGAATCGCGCCGCTTGTTGGCCCACCTGGGGAGATAGTGCATCTCCCCGGCATAGCCATGCGCGAGCCATCGGTCGAAGGCGTCCGCGGTGTCCGCTTCACCAAGCACGGTGATTCCGACGAGATCGAAGCCGAGCCCGAACGCCTGCGCCTTGATATCGCGCTCGAGGGAGCTCGTGGTCGCGCTCGTGGTCGCGCTCGCGGTCGCGCTCGCGGTCGCGTCGATGTAGCGTTCCCCGCCAACGATCACGAGTGCTCTCTCCCGACGGCCCAGTACGCGTAGCGCTCGACGTCGTCGGGGGGTGGGACCACATCGTCGTCGCCGTACGCCGTGTGCATGCGCCAGCGCACGTAGTCGCGCGCGGGGATGGGAAGGAAGGGGAAGCGCCGGTACCAGTGGCGCCGGCGAAAGCGCCACGCCACACGGAGCAGCGCGACCGCGAGGGTGGGACGCACAAGCGCGCGCAGCGCGAGAGTCAGCGAGAGTCGCATCCAGCTCATTTGACATGCAATCTCACGGGAACACCATGCGGGATCAACTCGCGAGAGCAACAACTGCTTCTTTCGGGCCGAGGGAAAATCATTCCGCCCGGGGGGCAGCGCCCTTTTCGCGACACGGCGCCTGTCGTGGCGGAGGGAACTCACGGATGACGCTCAAGGAATATCAGCAGCGTGCGGCGCGCACGATCAGCGCCGATCGCACGCACGAGCAGCAGCTCGCGAACGCCGCGCTTGGACTGGCGGGCGAAGCCGGGGAGGTTGCCGATATGATCAAGAAGCATCTGTATCACGGATGGCCTGTTGACCGTGAATCGCTCGTGAAGGAACTGGGCGACTGCATGTGGTACGTCGCCGCGATGGCGACCGCGATGGATGTGGGTCTCGACGAGATCGGCGCAACCAACATCGACAAGCTGCGGCGGCGGTACCCGGACGGCTTCTCCAACGAATCCAGCATCAACCGGACGGAATAGCGTGACCAGTGTCGGAGATG
>JANNOC010000683.1:0-7930 GCA_031398865.1 Gemmatimonadota bacterium
CTGCGCACGCTGGCTCGCGTTCCCGCCACCATTGCTGTCCGGCGCATCGCCGGAGGGCGACGCGGTCGACCGCATCGCGAGGTCGTAGTAGATCTTCCCGCTGCACAACACCAGACGACGTACCGCTTCGCGCTGCCGCACGGCGTCCTTGTCGTCGATCACAGCCTGAAACGTCCCGGTCGCGAGATCGGCAATGCCCGACGCCGCCTCGCGAAGCCGAAGCATGCTCTTCGGCTGCATCAGCACCAGCGGGCGCCGCGGCGTCAACTTCGCCTGGCGGCGAAGCAAGTGGAAGTACTGGGCAGGCGTCGAGGGATACGCGACGCACATGTTGCCGTCCGCGCACGATTGCAGAAAACGCTCCAGCCGCGCGCTCGAGTGCTCCGGCCCTTGCCCTTCGTAGCCGTGGGGCAGCAGCAGAACGATCCCGGAATCCTGACCCCACTTGGAGCGGTCCGCCGCGATGAACTGATCGATGATGGGCTGCGCCACGTTCACGAAGTCGCCGAACTGCGCTTCCCAGAGTACCAGCGTGTCCGCGGCCGCGACGCTGTACCCATACTCGAAGCCCATGACCGCGGTCTCGGTGAGCGGACTGTTGTAGATCTCCACGGTGCCCGTGGCGCCGGGAATGTTCTGCAGGGGCGTGTACACGACACCACGCTCGGCGTCGTGCAGCACGGCCTGACGATGCGAGAAGGTGCCGCGTTCCACATCCTGTCCAGTCATGCGGATGGAGATCCCCTCCGCCGCCAGCATTCCCAACGCGAGCGCCTCCGCGTGGCCCCAATCGATCCCGCTCTCCAGCGCATCGCGGCGGCGCGGCAGCGTACGCAGCAGCGTCGGATGCACCGTGAAGTCCGCGGGCCAGCGGAGGAGCTGCTCGTTGAGCGCGGCGATCCGTTCCCGCGGCACGGCCGTCTGCACCGGCGCGGGCGGTGGCGCCGCGCCGCCTTCCGGGGAGTCGTGTTCTTCGCGTTCACCCGCCAGCGTCGCCGTTACCTCGTCGTGAATCCGGCCCAATGCGGCGCCGATCTCGCGTTCCAGCGCCTGCACATCCGCTTCTGTGACGACGCCATCGCGCACGAGGCGAGCACCCCAGACGGCCCGCGGACTCTCGTGCTCCCTGATGCGCTTGTAGAGCTGCGGCTGTGTGAAGGCGGGCTCGTCGGTCTCGTTATGCCCGTGGCGCCGGTATCCGACCAGATCGATGAGGAAATCCTTTCCGAAACGGGCACGGTACTCGATGGCGAGACGCACGGCGACAACACACGCCTCCGCATCGTCTCCGTTCACGTGCACGATGGGCACTTCGAAGCCCTTGGCCAGATCGCTCGCGTAATGCGTCGATCGCGCGTCGAGGGTATCGGTGGTGAACCCCACCTGGTTGTTCGCGATGATGTGCAGCGTCCCGCCCACGCGATATCCGCGCAACCGCGACATGTTGAAGGTCTCCGCGACAACGCCTTCACCGATGAATGCCGCGTCGCCGTGCACGCACACCGTCAGCACCCGCGCCTCGTCCAGCGTCCCCGCCGCGGCGCCCTGCACTCGCTGATGGGCGCGCGCGACGCCGGCGATGACCGGATTCACGAACTCCAGATGGCTGGGATTGGGCACCAGGATGAGAGCGACCTCGGCGCCTCCCGCAACGGTGCGCGCACCGCGGAGACCCATGTGATACTTCACGTCTCCCGTGTCGCTCTCGGAATTCGCCTTTGCGTGCTTCCCCTCGAACTCAGCGAACAGCGTCGAGTAGGGCTTGCCGAGGATGTGCGTGAGCACGTTGAGCCGGCCTCGATGCGCCATCCCGATCACGACTTCACGCGTGCCGTGCTCCGCCGCGTTCGCGATCGCGGCGTCGATCATCGGTACCAGCGCGTCGGTGCCCTCGATGCTGAAGCGCTTGGCACCCTTGTACGCGATGCCGAGAAAGCGTTCGAGACCGTCAACTTCGGTCAACCGTCGCAGGAGGGCGATTTTTATTTCCGCGGCGATCGCGCGGGAAAGACCGCCACGCTCCACCATCTCACGGAACCACTCGCGCTCCACGTCGTCACTCAGATGCTCCACTTCGAACGCCATCGACGAGGAGTACGCCGCGCGCAGCCGCGCCACGACATCGGCGGCCGTGGTGTCCTCGAATCCCAGTGCGGCGCCGGGAACCAACGCCAGATCCGCATCGGCGATGCCATGAAATTCCGCCGTCAACTCCGGGGCCCCACGCGGGGGCGTGCCCAGTGGATCGATCTGCACGGCGAGGTGCCCGTGTTGCCGGATCGCGTCCACCAGCGCGGCCGCACCCGCGACCTTGCGAAACAGCGTGCGATCGGTGGCATCGGCAGGGGCAGCTGCCCCGGTCTCCTCAGCGCGCAGCGACTCCGCGAAGCGGAAGAACTGGCGCCACGAGTCGTCCACCGACGCGGCGTCGCGACGGTACGCCTCGTACATCTCGGCCAGGTAGCCGTCGTTGAAGACACCGGCGATGGGGAGACTGGTCATGGCTGAAATCTAATCCGTCCCCCATCCGCCCGGCACGGCGCTCACGGGGAGGACGGCGGGCGCGCCACCGACGCATGAAGGGGCAGGTGCAGGCTGAATGTCGTCCCCGCTCCCACGGCGGAATCGACGCTGATCTCGCCGCCGAGGAGGACCGCCATCCGGTGAGAGATATACAGCCCCAGACCGGTACCACCGTGCCGGCGTGTCAGCCCGCTCTCGATCTGCGTAAAGGGTTGGAAGAGACGCGTGAAGTGTTCCGCGGAAATGCCGATGCCCGTATCGCGCACTTCGAAATGCACCTGGTCTGCGTCGGCGGCGAGCGTCAACAGCACCTCGCCGTGGTCCGTAAACTTCACCGCGTTGCCGGCAAGGTTCACGAGGATCTGACGGATCTTGTCAGGATCCGACAGGATGGCGGGCAGTGCGTCCGGAATCTCCAGCCGGAATTCAACGTTTTTCTGCCGCGCGAGCGGCTCCACGATCGCCGCGGCCGCCCGCGCGACTTCCACGGGATTCACCGGGAGCGTACGCACCTGCTCGCGTCCGGCTTCGAGACTCGAGTAGGTGAGGATCTCGTCAATCATCATGGTGAGGTGATGCGTCACGGAGCGCATCCGGTCGACGACCTCGAGCTGCGGCGGCGCCATCGGGCCCAGGATTTGATCCGCCAGCAACTCGCCATAACCCGTCAGCGCGGTGAGTGGCGTGCGCAGCTCGTGCGACACGGTTGCGAGAAAGGTGCTCTTGGCCTCATTCGCGAGCCGCACTTCCTCGAAGAGGCGTGCCTTCCACAACACCAGAGCGACGTGGTCCGCGATGGTCAGCAACCGCTCGCAATCATGTGGCGAGAACGGAGTCGCGCCGGTTTCACGCTGGACCCCCAGCACACCAAACACGATTCCGTGGGCGATGAGTGGGGCGATCGCGACCGGGCCGACTCTCATCCGAATCGCCGCGTCTCGGAAACGCGGAGTCGCCTCCGGGTAGTCGCTCGTGAGCACGGCCTCACGCGAGGCGATCGCTCGCTCGGCCAGCGAACCCGTCAGCTCGAAGCGCATGGCGCCATGCTGGGCCGCGCTGCCCAGGGCCACGAGCACGGTGCCCACCTTTGTGTCGGCCTGCACGATGGCGACACCATTCGCTTCACACTCCGATCGAGCGGTCTCTGCGAGGACGCGCAGCAGGGCGTGTGAGTCCGACACTTCCGAGATCTGCCGCGCGAGCGTGCGACGCGAGCCCGGTTCGTTCTCCGCGTTCCCGCGATCCTGGAGTCCCGATTGTCCGTAACCGTGCATCCCTTCGCGCAACTCGAGGAGCGTGACCCCGTTGTGCATCACACGCACGCGCACATCGTATTCCCCCGCCAGCGTGGGATGCGGATCGATGACGGTCACGCTGCGCTCGTGGCCATCGTCCGTCACGGCACGTATCGCCGAGCTGACGGCGCCCGCGATGGTGGGGAAGGCGGCACTCAAGAGGCGGCCGATGCCACCGGGCGCGCCACCGGCGTCGAGATTGCCGAACACGATGCGCCCATCCGGTGCGAGCGCGATGACTTTCGTCTCCAACGCGCGCAGCGCGGCGATCGCATCGAAGTCCAGCGAAGCAGGGTCGCGCGGTAGCAGAGACACGTCGGGGGCGGTCACTGATTCGGGGACGGCGATCGCAGAGCTGGCGGAGCAGCGCTCACGGCGAGAAGATGTGCATCGGACAACGACTGGTGGCAAGAGCGGTTGTCAGTCGGGCCGCGGTGCTCGTGAGCGCCCAGCATTGGCACTGTCGCGTTTCGCGACCGACAAACTGACTACTGATTGCGGATGGCTTCCCCTGCCACGCTGCCACCGCGCTCAACCAACGAGTACGTCGTGGCGACGCGCCGGATCGAGGCGAGCACCGAGAGCAGCCGCTCGCGCGTCATCGCGGGGAGGTAGACGTACCCGGAAATTCCGGCGAGATCCACGAGTCGCGCCTCTGAGGGGTCGCGCGTCATGCTGACGACCACAACGGGGGCGGCGGAGAGGAGCGCCATTCGCTCCCAGACCTCCGGGGTCATCGGCGCGACGAGATCGTACTCACAGAAAATCACATCCACGCGTTGCTCCCTCGCCGCGATCTGACCGTCTTCGAGTCCGACCACCGCGCTCGCGTCGAGCCCCATCGCGACGAAGAACCGCGCGAGGTAGTCGCTCAGAAGCGGATGCCGACCGATGCACAGCGCGCGTACGCGTTCATCCATGCGTGGCAACTCTCGGACGGTCTCGGTGAGTGAAGACGGACAAGCGGCGAAGCTCAATGCGTCCTGATACGTCAGAGAGAAGCGTGTGTTCCAACGTCGATCCGCTCAACCCAGTTGGTCCAAAGGAGTTCGTGCAGCGCCGCCGCCGTTGGGGGGCGTTCCTCGCGATTCCTCGCCATGGCGCGCGTGACGACGTCAGCCAGCCGCTGCGGCACCTCGGCGTTGAGCGACCGTATCGTCGGCGGCGTGTCCTCCAGAAGCTTCGCAATCAACACCATGGGCGACTCCGCGCTGAATGGCAGCCGCCCTGTCAGGCACTCGTACAGGACCACTCCGGCCGCGTAGATGTCCACGCGTACATCGACATCGTCGCCTAACAATTGCTCGGGCGCCATGTACTCGGGGGTGCCCACGACCATGCCTGCCTGCGTCATGCCACCCGTCGCCGGGCGCTGCGCGAGCCTTGCGATCCCGAAGTCCATGACCTTAAGCACGCCGTCGGGTTCCAACACGATGTTCTGTGACTTGATGTCGCGATGAATCACTCCCTGCTCGTGCGCCACTTCGAGCGCGCGACACAGCTGTCTCGCGACGGACAGAGTGACCGGCACCGGGAGCCTCCCGCGCGCGTGCACGAGCTCGCGCAGCGATCGGCCCTCCACGTACTCCATCGTGATGAAATACACCCCGCCGGATTCGCCGAGGTCGTGGGTGCGAACGACATTCCGGTGCGAGATGCGGCGCGCCAGCCGGATCTCGCTCTTGAAGCGCTCCAGCGCCTGAGGATCCAGCGTCAGCATCTCGGGCTTCAGCGTCTTGATCGCGATGGTTTCGCCGAGCTCGCGATCCAGCGCCTTGTAGACCATTCCCATCCCCCCGACACCCAGCACCTCGCGGATCTCGTAGCGGGTGCCAAGTGTCTGGCCCGGACTGAGGCGCGCGCCCACGCCCGCCGCCCGATCCGTCACAATCGTGCGCGCGTCCGCGAGAGCGGGAACGCGCCGCGGCTCCGTCCGCACGATCCCGGTCGCGCTCAGATACGCCACCAGCTGTTGCTTCTCACGCAGATCGGCAAGCATAGCGCGGAAAGCGTCCGCCAATGTTCCGATTTCGTCGCGGGAGCGGACCGTGATGTCCGCGGTGTAATCACCGTCAGCGGCGCGGCGCGTGGCTCGCACGAGCGCGGCAACGGGACGCGTGATCTGGTGCGCGATGAAATACGCGAGCAGGAAGGTGAGCAGCAGGCCGATCGGTCCCGCCACCAGGATCGTACGGCGCAGCGACGCGAATCCCGCGAGCTCCGCGTCGCGCGAGCGCAACGCCACGAAGCCGCCGAGTATCCGGTTACTCGCGGAGCGCAGCGGTTGGCCCTGTCCCACGTACTGCTCTCCATCAGCGGCACGCGGCACTGCACCTGCCGCCGCACTGCCGCCGGATGGGGCCGGGGCGATCGCGTCCTGTGGCGCGCCGTCGGTGCGTGCGGCCAGGGCCGCGCGCTGCACCACGAGGGCCGAGAGCGCCGCTTCGTCACCGATTGTGGATGCGACGATGCGCGGTGTGTCGAGCGTGTCGAGCGCGTAGAAGATGACGTCGCTACCGGATGAGCGCTTGATGCTCGCGGCGAGCGCGCTGTCGATGGCCTGCGTCGCCATGAGCACGCCGATCGTGCTGCCCGGGGCCGCTCCGGGAATGGGCACCGCCACGGCCTGGAACAGCGTGTCGCCCGCGGGCGTCGCGCCGTAACCGGATGAGGATGCGCCTTCCAGGGCGCCGCCGATGAGCGCGGAGCGCGCGAGCGTATCCTGCCGCGCGTCCGGATCGTTGCTCTTCGCGATGCGCACGCCCTGCTCGTCGGTGATCTGCACCACGACGCGCCAATCTGCATGGCGGCTTCCTCGGACTGATCGAAGACGCTCGCCGCCTGCACGTCGGCACCGCCGCGGCGATAGTTCTCCATCAGCGAGCGAAAGTCGGTGTTCAGCGCGAAGAGCTCGGCGCCGCTCGTGAGGGAGCGCACCCGCGGCTCGAGCAATGCGGCGACGAGCTCGCTGCTGGCCCGCAGCCCGCGCTCCACCGCGGCATCCGCGGCGCGCTGCGCGGATCGCGCAGCCGCGAAGAGCGCGCCGCCGAGCACCGCCGCGACCACCGCGGCGGTGCCGAGAAAGATCTTCCATGTGAGATTCAGCGCCGACCGGGAGTGGCGCGACGTCGGGCGTGCGGTCATTCAGTAGCGATCGCGATCGCTACCGGTATATTCCTGCCCGAACTTGTTCATGTGAGGCACGAAAATGAAGCCGCGACCATCAAGTTCAGCCCGGACGCCGCGCAGATTGCCCGCCGGCACCTCGATGATGCGCCTCTGCTGGGGAGCGCGCTCGTGCCAGAAGTGGATGACGTACCGGCCGGGCACCACGTCTTGGATCGCGAAGCGCCCGCTCGCATCCGGCTGCGTGAAGTACGGCGTGGAGACGGCCAGCACGAAGGCGGTCATTCGCGGATGAATGTTACAGAAGACCGGAAAGACGCCCGCGCGGTTGAACGTCGTCGCCTTGCTCTTGCCGCGCCGGTACAGTCCGAGGTCGAAGGTGGCGCCCGGCGCATTGGAAAAGATGTTGTGGCTGAACGGGTCCTCGTTCGGAAACTCGATTCTGCTCCCCACTGGGACGACGCGCACCCGGGGCGTGAACTGCCGCGACTGCATGGCGATGCGGCTCGTCACTACCTCCACCGGCACCCGCGAGCGCTGCACCGGCTCCAGATACACGACCGCGTTGCCGAGATCCGCGCTGCTCTCGCCGGGCTTCTCGAGAATGCGCAGCTGGCCGCTCACCTCGCCGGCGCCTTGTGCCTCGGCGAGAGCGGCGGCGAGCGTGCCTGCGATGGCGATCGCAATGGCGTGCACCTTCACTGCGGACATGACACCGGGATTCCGATGAACCAACACGACGCCAGCGAACCGATGGCTGTATCTAGTAGTCGGCCACCGAAAGCGTCAAGGATGACGGCGCTGGTCGCGGCCGCGGCAATGCTGCTGCTGCTGCCGTGCGGCGCCGTCGCGCAGGATTCCACAGTCGTCGCTGACTCGTTGTCCGCCGACTCGCTCGCCGCGCGGCTCGGAGGCGCCGAAGCGGCGATCGCGCTGCTCCGCGAGCAACTGGCGACGCAGGCCGGGAGCGCGGTCCAGACGCGCTC
>JANNOC010000240.1:0-3753 GCA_031398865.1 Gemmatimonadota bacterium
GGCGGCCTTTGCCCTTACTCCTCCCGGGTCGATCGGCGACGAGCGCGGCGGCACCGGCCGTTGTCCCTTGTGCCGGTTTCCGGTGGCCTCACTCGATCAACATCCTGAACGCCTGACCGCCGCGGCGCGATCGCTGATTGAGCGGGAGTATCCGTCGTGGAGTATCGATCGCGGACTTTGCCCGCAGTGTCTGGACCTATATGAGGCGCAGCATGTCTCCCACCATTGTGCGTCGTAACGGCGCGGCCACCTGCGAGCAGACGACACCGCGCAGCTGGAAGCGATTCGAGGCGCGATATCCCGCCGTGGCCGCGGCCTATGACGAGCTGAGCGAGGTCTGCCGCCGCGCGGGGCCGCTCGACGATCAGGCCATCGCGCTGGCCAAGCTGGCGGTGTCGGTGGGCGGAACGATCGACCGCACGGTTCACATTCACGCGAAGAAGGCCTTGCGCGCAGGCCTGCCCCCGGAGGCGTTGCGCCAGGTGGCGTTAATCGCCCTGCCCACCATCGGTCTTCCCCGCGCGCTGGACGCATTGCGGTGGATTGAAGAGAGCATCGAGGAAGGGAGTGGAGCATGAAGAAATCGTTGTCGGCAATTCTATTGCTGGTTGTCGTGGTGCCGTGGCTCGCCAGTGCCCAGCAGGTCCGCTCTGTCGATGCCTTGCGGCCGCCCGCCTACCTCGATCCGTCACAACCACTTGAGGCCCGGGTCGACGACCTTATCTTGCGCCTGACCCTTTCGGAAAAGATCTCGTTGCTGGGCACGACGGCGCCGGCAATCGAGCGGCTGAAAATTCCGCCCATGAATGGCTGGAACCAGAGCCTGCACGGGATCGTGTGGACCCGGCCCACGACGATGTTTCCCGTGCCGATCAGTATGGCGGCGACCTGGAATCCGGCACTGGTGCAGGCGGTGGCCGCTGCCATTGCAGATGAAGGGAGGGCCATCCATAACTACTGGCCGACCGTGCCCGGCAAGCGGGAACCGACGGGGGGACAGGGGCAGATGGTCACCGTCACGGCAAAAGGAGAGAGGCTGCGGCACAACGGGCTCGTCTACAGGTCTCCGGTGATCAACATCAGCCGCGACCCGCGCTGGGGCAGAATCTGGGAAGCCTTCGGTGAAGATCCCTGGTTGACATCGCGCATGGCCGTGGCCTACGTGAAAGGCACTCAGGGAGACCACCCGAAGTATTTGAAGCTGGCCTCCACGCTCAAGCATTACGCCGTCAACAATGAAGAGCGCGACCGCCTCAAGATTGACGTGACCGTGAGTGAGCGCATGCTGAGGGAGTACTACCTGCCGCACTTCAAGGCTGGCATCGTGGAAGGTCAGGCACAGTCGATCATGTCGTCCTACAACTCAATCAATGGGACGCCGGGCGCTGAAAATGAGTGGCTGCTGAAGACCGTGCTTCGCGACGAGTGGAAGTTCGACGGGTTCATCGTTCCAGACAGCGGCGCCGTCGAGCGGCTCGTCACCGGCCACAAGAAGTACGCAACAGTCGAAGAGGCCGCTGCGAGGACCATTCTCGTAGGCAGCGATCTCGACAATTCTGCGTATGTCGTCGCCTTGCCGAAGGCGATCGAGCGGGGACTGCTGACGGAGAAGCACATCGACCAAGCACTGCGACGGGTGCTGAAGGTGAGGTTCCGGCTGGGTGAGCTGGACCCGCCGGAGATGGTGCCCTACACCAGGCTCACTCCGGACGTGATTGATTCGCCGGCGCACCGGCAGCTTGCGCTGCGCTCGGCACAAGAGTCAATCGTGCTGTTAGCCAACAAGGACCATTTCCTGCCGCTGGACAGAAACAGGGTCAAGACCATAGCCGTGATCGGACCCTTTGCGGATTTCGCCCAGACTGGGCCGAATTACACGGGACTGTACTCCGTGTTCGTCAAGCCGCTCGACGGTATCAAGAAGAAGGTTGGGACCGGCACGAAGGTGCTGTACGCGCGCGGCAGTGGGATTCTCGAGACCGACAACCCTGAAGCCAGTTATGCCGAGGCCGTGGCGGTTGCGAAGAAGGCGGACGTGGCCATCCTGTTCGTGGGTATCAACGAGACCCTCGAGCGGGAAGGGATCGATCGCAACTATCTGAATCTTCCACCCGTACAGCTCCAGCTCATTCGGCGGGTGCTGGAGGTCAATCCGAGGAGCGTGGTCGTCCTCCAAAACGGTGGGCCGGTATCGCTTGCCACCGCAGGTGGTGTCGCCGGCCAGCCGCGACCCGATCCGCCGGCGATCCTCGATATGTTTTGGGCGGGAGAGGAAGGCGGCACCGCCATCGCCGATGTTCTGTTCGGCGACTACAATCCGGCTGGTAGACTCCCGTACACGGTGTATCAGTCCGTGCAAGATATACCGCCGATGATGGAATACGACATCACCAAGGGGTTTACCTACATGTATTTCGAAGGCGAGCCCGACTACGTGTTCGGGCACGGGCTCAGCTACACAACGTTCGACTACACGAACCTGAAGGTCGCTGGAAACGTTCCCGGCGGGCAGTTGGATGTGCACGTGGATGTAGGGAACCGCGGCCGGCGTGCCGGCGACGAGGTCGTGCAGTTGTATGTGCGCGACGTCGAGGCAAGTGTCAAGCGACCGACGAAGGAGTTGGTCGGGTTCGAGCGAATCCATCTCAAGCCTGGAGAGACGAAAACGGTCAGCTTCTCGGTTTCCTCCGAGCGGCTGGCGTTCTGGGACGAGAGGAAGAAGGCATGGGTCGTGGAGCCTGGGGCATTTGAGGCGATTGTAGGAAGCTCGTCGGCGGCTATTCGGCTCAAGGGCCAGTTCCACGTCGCAACGCCTGGCCAGTGGACGCCGGGCGAACAGACGAACCAGCTGAACTCTCGATGAACTCGCGTCGGTTCATGGCTGCTCCTGAGCGCGCTGGATCGCGCGGCTAACGCGCTTTCAGCAGAAAGATCCCGTAGCCGACGCCCGCCGGATCGCTGCTCCGCGCCGATTGAAACGCGATCGTCGTCCCATCCGGGCTCACAACCGGATTCGAGGCCTTGTATCCCGCGTAGTCTCCCCACCGCGTCATCCGGACGAAGCTCGTGCTGTTCGGCTCGAGCTTGAGCTTCCAGATGTCGATGTAGTTCGAGTTGTGCTTGATCTGTTCGCGGCTCGACTCGACGAGCGCGTATTCGCCATCCGGAAAGATTCCTTCGACCTCGTTGTACTCGCCGGCAACCTTCCGGTACGTGGTGACCTTGCCGGTGTCCATGTCGATCCCGAACACGTCCCCAAAGGGCGAACGATAACAGGTGTAGATCAGCTCGCGGTCATTCCTGCGAAAGTCCTGCGCTTCCAGCGTGCACTCAGGCGCCCTGGCGCGAAGGATCTCCTTCTTGTTGACGAGCGCGGGTCGGCCACTTTTTTGAACGATGTCCGCCGTGTAGATCACGGACTCCCCTTCCTGAAGGAGGTCCGGGTACTGACCGCGGGTGTTCGACCAGGCGATCGTCGAGCTCTTGCGAGATCAGCCGATCGTCGCGCCAGCCGACGTCGACAGGCTCGCCCCGGAAGTGGGGCCGGCCACCGTTTCGAGCCGCAGCGACAAGCTTGCGCCCGCGGCGCTCGAGCAGATTCGCGCGACGCTCGAGAAGGGCCACTTCGAAGAGGCTGCCGAGCTATTCGAGAGCCGAGGCGACGAGCCCACAGTCGAAGGCAAGGTGCTGTTTTCGAGATTGCTCTCCAATCAGGGAAAGTGGCGCGTCGCGTTGGAGGTGCTCGGTAGCATC
>JANNOC010000766.1:0-2423 GCA_031398865.1 Gemmatimonadota bacterium
CGCGCGACGCTGCGCGGGATGGGGCAGACGCTGGGTCACCTCTTCGAGCACAAGGTGACGATCCAGTATCCCGAAGAGAAAGACATCATCTCGCCGCGCTGGCGGGGCACGCATCGCATGCTCACGACGGAGACCGGCAAGGCGAAGTGTGTCGCCTGCGGTCTGTGTCCCACGGTGTGCCCGGCCAACTGCATCAAGCTCGTGCCCGGCGAGGACGAGGAAGGGAACCGCTATCCGCTGGTGTTCGAGATCGACGAATTTCGCTGCATTTTCTGCGGGTACTGCCAGGAGGTGTGTCCCGAAGAGGCGATCCACGTCGGTCGCCACTACGAGAACGCCGAGTACAGCCGCGAGGGATTCGTGTACGACCTCGAGCGGTTGATGGCGCAGACCCATCCGGTGTGCGAGATGTGGGATCCTGCGGACCCGAAGGGCGAGTGATGGATCCGACCTACCCGCTGTTCTACGTCTTTCACTTCTACCTTTTCGGCGTCATCGCGATCGTCTCCGCGATCGCGTTCGTGACGCGCAGGAGTCCCGTCGCGGCAGCGCTCTGGCTGGTCTCGGTCCTGTTCTGCCTCGCCGCCCTGTACGTGATGCTGGACGCGCACTTCCTCGGCGCCATTCAGGTGCTGGTGTATGCCGGCGCCATCATGGTGGTGTTCCTGTTCGTGGTCATGCTGCTCAATCTCGGGCATCCGTCGGAGCTCGCGGACGCGCGGGGCAAGTGGGGCCGGCTTGGCGCCGGTGTGTTCGCGGTGCTGTTGATCGCCGAGATCTGGGTCATCACCAAGTCGCCGCCAACCGCGGCGCTCAGCATCCCGGCCGGGACGATGCAGGGCGAGTTCGAGCGTTACGGCGCCATTGGCAGTGTGGCGGCTCCGCTCTTCCGGGAGCATCTGCTCGCCTTCGAGGTGACGAGCGTGCTGCTGCTCGCCGCGATCGTCGGTGCCGTCGCGATCGGCAAGCGCAGGGACAGCCATGTTGGCTGAGTCGCTCGCGCTGTCCGCGGTGCTCTTCACGATCGGCGTCGTGGGCGTGCTCACGCGCCGGAACGCGATCATCATCTTCATGTGCGTGGAGCTCATGCTCAACGCCGTGAATCTGACCTTCGTCGCCTTCTCGCGGCTGTACGGATTCTCCGGCCAGGTGTTCGTGATCTTCGTCATGACGGTTGCGGCGGCCGAGGCCGCGGTCGGGCTCGCGATCATCATTTCGTTGTTCCGCCACCGGCAGACGGTGAATCTCGAGAACATCAATCTGTTGAAGGGATGATGCTGCTCCAGCACGCAACCACCGCTGCGACTCACGTACTCGACGGGAGCGTCGCCCAGTATCTCTGGGCGTTGCCGCTGCTGCCGCTGCTGGGCTTCGTGCTGAACGGGTTGATCTCGATCATCAGCGCGACGACCATCGGCCCCGCGGACCCCGTCGCGGCGCACGCGCATGGGGCGGATGACGCACATGCCCCGGCGGGTGCTGCTGCACAGGGGAGCGCCCACGCGGCCGACCATGCGCACGACAGCACCCACGCCGCCGAGCATCACGTACCGGTCCGGCATCGCTTCGCCTGGCTCGTGAGCATCATCGGGCCCGCGGTGCTCGCGCTCTCCTTCGCGCTCGCCGTCGCAATGTTCGGGGCGATGAACGGGGCGCACATGGAAGCGGCGTACGTTCAGACCTACTTCCGCTGGATGCCCGTGGGCGACCTGCAGATCAACGCGGCGCTGCAGCTGGATCAGCTCTCCATGGTGATGGTGCTCGTCATCACCGGCGTCGGAACGCTGATTCACATTTTCAGCGTGGGCTACATGCGCGACGACCCGGGTTATCCCCGGTATTTCGCGTACCTGAACCTGTTCGTGTTCTTCATGCTCGTGCTGGTGCTCGGCGCCAACTACCCCATGCTGTTCATCGGATGGGAGGGCGTCGGGCTGTGCTCCTACCTGCTGATCGGCTTCTGGTTCTCCGTGACCGCGAACGCGGACGCGGGGAAGAAAGCATTCATCATGAACCGCATCGGCGACTTTGGTTTTCTGGTCGCCATGTTCCTGCTCTTCGGCAGCCTCGGGACGCTGGACTTCGCGGGAGTGAACGCGGCCGCGGGCGAGCTCGAAGCGGGCGGTGCGCTCGTCACCGCCATCTGCCTCTTCCTCTTTCTCGGTTGCACGGGAAAGAGCGCGCAGATCCCGCTGTACACGTGGCTGCCCGACGCGATGGCCGGTCCAACGCCGGTCTCCGCGCTCATCCATGCGGCGACGATGGTGACCGCGGGCGTGTACCTCATCGCGCGCAGCGCCGTGCTCTTCTCGATGGCGCCCGCGGCGAGTCTCACCGTCGCCGTGATCGGTGCGGTGACCGCGCTCTTCGCGGCGACGATCGGCCTCAAGCAGTGGGACATCAAGAAGGTGCTCGCCTACTCC
>JANNOC010000768.1:0-9987 GCA_031398865.1 Gemmatimonadota bacterium
ATCGAGACTAACGGCAACAACTGCTTCGCGTCGGTGCCGGTGCTCGCGGGGGCGTGCCTCATCCCGGTCGGGACTGACCTCGGCGTCTTCGCGATGGCATTCCTGTTATTCACGAGTCTCGGCGTGCTGGCGACGAACCAGTTTCACAAGTGGGCGCACGTCGAGCATCCCGGGAGTATCGTCAGGCGGCTGCAGCGATGGCACCTCATCCTGCCGAGCGACCATCACGCGATCCATCACGCCGCGCCGTACGCGACGCACTACTGCATCACGACCGGGTGGCTGAATCCGGTCTTGCGCGTAGTGGATTTCCATCGAAGGATGGAGCGGTTTGTCTTGGTGCTGACCGGCGTCGAGCCCCGCAGAGAGGAGCCCTAACGCGATCAATCTTGAATACGAAACGGCGTCCGGGCCCAAGCCCGGACGCCGCAACGCATTGCCCCTCCTGGGCTCGAACCAGGACTCTTCTGATCCAGAGTCAGACGTGTTGCCAGTTACACCAAGGGGCAGAACACCGGCAGGAACCTTAGTTTCGTAGAGTCATAATACTACCCCACCACGAGTGCCCCTTCAACCCCTGTCAGGCCAGCTCGCGCCCGGCGTGCACCCGGACGCCGCGTGTCGTATCACACTCAGCAGATGCCCGTCGCCACCCTTCATTCGATTCGCCAAATGTGCGTTGCCGCCGTCACGCTTGCAGCCGCACTGGCGACTGCCGCGTGCCGCGCCGCCGGCCCGGCGCTGGCCGATTCGCCTAACGGGGCCGCGGTAACACGCACCGCCGCGGCCGCCGACGCGCTGTTCGAGTCGATGAAGCTGCGATTCACGAACGTGCGACGCAGCCGCAAATTCGCGTACGCGCGCATCCGTATCGGACGGCACGCGCTCTCCCCCTCAGGAATCTGGAACGACTCGCTTGTCTGGAATGCGCGCACCGCGACCACACGCACGCTCTCGGTCGCGGGGGCCTTTCAGAACGGCTCGTATCTCTTCGCCGATCGCGTCGCTGCGCCACTGCCGAACCAACTCGCCGGGTCACTGCACGTGATGCACCTGCGGCGCGAGGGCGAGGGGAAGTTCGAGTGGCTCGCGACAGTAGACCACGCGGTGGGCAGCGTGCGCGCCGCGCAGATGTCGGACGTCCTGTCGGAATCGCTGCGCGGCGTCACGGCCATCGCGCATCCGATCCGGGTGGATGGGCCCGCGCTGCCGGGCACGCCCGCACGCCCCCGTGCGGGCAGCGCCGCGACAGGGCGCGCCGCCGAGGTGTTGCTGCGCGCCAACTACCGCGGCGCGTTTCCACGGACCAGCGCGACGCTTGGCCGCCTCGTTACCCTCGACACGATTCGCATCACGCCGCTGAGCGACGGTTCCGCCTCGCTGCTTTTGGGCATGCGGCTCCGTCCGCAGGGGATCCGCGCGACGCATCCGGCATTGGCGAAGTACGTGACCGATTACATCGTACCGATGGTTTTCCGCATCACCCTCGCGGATCGCGCCGGGACGCGCTGGTTCGACGCGGCGGCCCGGGACGGTTTCATGCGCGTGCGCGTGCGGACACGCGACGGGAGGTTGGTTTCCCTGGATGGCGCCGCGCGTCCGATGCCGGATTCCCTGCTCATCCGATCCGAGTTCATTACAAAGATTCTGATCTTCAACGTCGGCTTCACCAATCTCGTGGGCGACTTCGTGGTGGTGCGGGGCGAACACGAACGCGGCTGGCACATGCGCTTCCGTCGCGAGCCGGAGTGGCAGCTGCCCCTCGCGGCGCGACATCTCATCCGCGCGCCGTTGCGGCATCCCTTCGAGCGCGACGGAAGTCTGTTGCGCATCGTCGTGCGCGACGCACCCGGGAGCCAGACGGTGCTCGCGCGTGAAGCGCGCTTTGCGGTGCAGGAGAGCGCGATCGTCCGGTGGCTCGGCGGACTCGGGTTCACGGCAATGTCGGACTTTGTGGGCAAGTCCGAGGTGGATGAGAACCGCTTCAACGCCGAGGTCTTCGCGGCACTTGGCTCCGACTTTCACGCACTCGTCGCCGAGCTCCCGCCGACCGGCGGCGAGACGAAGTGACGCGGCAAGGCGACAAGATTCGTGGGACGCGCACGACAGCAACAGCGGCAGGTAGCGCCGCCTTGCGCGCTGCCCCCGTCCGCACGGGCACACGCGCGCAACGATGATTGCCTGCGTGGCTTCTCCCCAGGGTCGGTCGCGCTTGCTTCGGACCACGTAGCTGGGCAGGCGTATGCGCGTGCCGGAGGCTCGGGCGCGCGATCGGCCATACCGGAAACAACAAACGCCGCGATCTCGTGAGGATCGCGGCGTCTCGGCTCCTGCACCGTGAAGGGAAGCCGGAGTTGCCACGCGCGCCGTCATTGGAACTCTGCGTCCTACCGAACGGCGGCGGGCGAAATCTCCGATTTGCCACTTCTGTGCCATGTCACATGACGGGCACAATGCGTCGCTAGAATGACGATGAATCGGAGCGAGCGCAACACACCCTGATCGCGATCGCTGTCATTGTGAACCACAAACGCCGCGATCCGGGGATCGCGGCGTCTCAGCGTTCTGGCACCTGGAAACGTCGCGGGAGTTGCCACGCGCGCCGTCATTGGAACTCTCCGTCCTACCGAACGGCGGCGGGCTATTCTCCGACGCGACTTTCCGTGCCTGACTCTGATCCACTCGATGGAGCTGAGGGGGATCGAACCCCTGACCTCTGCAGTGCGATTGCAGCGCTCTCCCAGCTGAGCTACAGCCCCGCATTCCGCGGCACGATAGAGCCGGATGAGCCCGTCGCACCGGGGTCAACGTAATGGCCCCGCCGTCGAGCGCGGGGCCAGCGTATGACTTCAATGTATCGCGCTGCGACCGAAAGTCAAGGGACGAGCAACGATACGACGCGTTGCTCAGCGCTCGCCCACCGCCATCATGGTGCCCAGCATCGTGGCCACGAGACGCTCTCCGTCGTCGCCGATCGCCACCAGATCTGCCGCGCAGACGGTCAGCGTCCGCCCGGAGCGCAGCACTCGCCCGCGCGCAAGAAAGAGCGAGCCCGCCGCCGGCGCGAGCAGGTTGATCTTGAACTCGACGCTGAGGACGTCCCGGTCGGCCGACATGAGCGAGAGGGCCGCGTAGCCGCACGCACTGTCGAGCACCGTCGTCACGATGCCCGCGTGCAGAAAGCCATGCTGTTGCGTGAGGTCCGCGCGGAACGGCAGACGCACGGTGACGCTCCCAGGCACGACGTCGTCGAGCGCCGCGCCGATGGTGCGCATGACGTGCTGCTTCGCGAAGCTGTCGCGCACGCGCCGCTCGAAATCGGGGTCGCGCGGCGTAACGTCCGTGGATGTTGGATCCATGAGAGCACTCTTCGACGAAGGCTATGACTGAGTATCGCCCTGCCAGCACTCAACCGGCAGGGCGTAGCGAACAAAAGTCGCGTGCTTCAGCTTTCCCCGGCTCACGTGCGCATCCTCGTCGGCTCTCCCGTGTTCTCCCAACTTCGACCCATCGACATCTTCGCCGCGGCGCGCCGGCTCGACGGTATTGCCCGACGCACACGCCTGCATCGCTCCGATGCGTTGAGCGCGCGCGCCGGTGGCGACGTGTACCTGAAACGGGAGGATGAGCAGCTCACTGGTTCATTCAAGCTGCGCGGGGCATTCAACGCCATCGCGTCACTTCCGACCGTCGAGCGGGCCCGAGGCGTCGTTGCATCCTCCGCGGGCAACCATGGACTCGGCGTCGCCTACTCGGCGCAGCATTTCGGCATCCCGGCCAGGATCTTTGTGCCCACGCACGCACCCGAGGTCAAGAAACGCGGCATCGCGGAATTCGGCGCCACGGTGGACGACAGCCAACCCGACTACGACGCCGCGATGTCGGCTGCGAAGACGTACGGCGCAGAGCACGGCATCCGCTACATCAATCCCTGCCTTGGCGACGCGCTGCTCGCGGGTCAGGGCACCGTTGCGCTCGAGATTCTCAGTGAGCTTCCGGACGTCGCAACGGTGGTGGTCTGCGTCGGCGGAGCGGGGCTGTTGGGTGGCGTCGCGAGTCTCGTCAGGCGCGTCGCGCCGCACGTTCGCCTCGTTGGCGCGCAGAGCGAGCGCACGGCTGCGATGGCGCGCTCGCTAAACGCCGGACACATCGTGGAGATCGCGAGCGAGGACACGCTCGCCGATGGTCTGGCCGGACAGATTGACGAGTACGCGCTCGACATCGGACGACACGGACTGGACGAGATGGTCGTGCTCAGCGAGCATGAGATCGGCAGCGCGATCGCGTGGTTCGCGCGCGAGGAAGCAGCGATGGTCGAAGGTGCGGGCGCCGTCGCGGTCACGGCGCTCTTGCACCGGCGCGTGACCGATCTGGCGGTCCCCGCGGTCGCGATCGTCAGCGGAGGAAACATCGACGCATCGCGCCACGCGCGAGTCCTCCGCGAGCACCCGGGACAGTAGTCGGAAGGAATGCGGCGCGGGGGGAGCGCTCACCCCGCTCCGGCCGCGCCGGTCGCCTGCGGTCAGGCGATGTCGGCCTGCTCTCGCTCGAAGCGATCGCGCTCGCGAGCCTCGGGTGTAAAGCCATCGCGATCGCTCGTCTCCGCATTGCGCGCGCGCCCGCCGCCGCGAGAGGCCTCGCCCCCCTCGCGCCCAATCGCCGACATGTGCGCCCGATCGCGGCTCACGATCTCGCCCCCCTTTCGTCCCGCCTGGCGCGCCTCCTCGGACGACCACTCGTGCGCGGTGCCTTTGGCGTGCGCCGCGCGTCCGCCTTTACTCGCGATCTCGCGCTGCTTGTCGCGATCCATGGACGCGAATCCGCGATTGCTCTTCTCCGCCATCGTTCCTCCTTATGTACCCGTGCAGGGACTGCCGTGGGCGCGACGTCGCGTGCAATCGTAGCATCGCCAGGTAGCGGACGGCAATGCCCGCTCACGGGTCCTGCTTCGCCGCAAGGTGCAGGCCGTCGTGCGAGACTCGCGGACGTATATTGTGGCCCATGTCGCTCGCCCTTCGCTTCCTTGGCACCTCCGCGTCGCGCCCCACGGTGGAGCGCAACGTCACCTCGGTCGCGGTAATCCGCGAGGGTGAGACGCTGCTGGTGGACTGCGGCGAAGGCACACAGCGGCAGATGATGCGGTACGGCATTTCCTTCGCGCTGGGAGACATCTTCTTCACCCACTTTCATGCCGACCATCTGATCGGCGTCATCGGTCTCCTCCGGACGATGGCGCTCCAGGGACGCACGGAACCGCTGCGCCTGTGGGGCCCCAAGGGCGCATCGCGGGTGCTGCGGCGTGCCGAAGCATTCGGCTTCGAGAAGGTCGGTTTCCCCACGGAGATCTTCGAGGTCGCGCCCGGCGAGGCGATCGTGCGGAAGGACTACTCCATCCTTCCCTTCGCCGCGGATCATGGCGGAGGCGCTGCCGTCGGCTACGCGTTCGTGGAAGAGGAGCGTCGTGGTCGCTTCAATCCCGACATGGCCCGCGCACTCGGCGTCCCCGAGGGGCCGCTCTGGGGAGAATTGCACCGCGGTCGCATCGTGACGCTCCCGGACGGGACGGTGGTGGACCCCGCCGTGCTCGTAGGTCCCTCACGCCTCGGCCGCCGCATCGCGATCACGGGCGACACGCGCCCGTGCGACTCGACCGTGCTCGCCGCGCGCCACGCCGATGTCCTCGTGCACGAGGCGACGTTTGCCGACGAGGAAGTGGCGCGCGCACTGCAGACGGGCCATTCAACAGCGCGTGAGGCGGCGGCGGTCGCGGCGCAGGCCGGCGTCGCCCGGCTCGTGTTGACGCATTTCTCCGCGCGCTATTCCCGTGACGCGGGAGAGCTGGAGCGCGAGGCGCGTGAGGTGTTCCCCAATGTCACCGCGGCGCGAGACGGGATGGAAATCGACGTGCCGTATCGCAGCGAAGTGGCCGTCGAAAGCTAGGCTTCCGCTCCTCCATACCCGTACGGCGTGGAGACCGGCATCGAGCGCCGGAAAAGCTTCGCGATCTGCGCGTCATCCAGCGCGGCGAGCACGTCGTCCTTCTCGAGTCGCCCGGTCACGTTGCGCGCCTCGGGGCCATTCGAGATGTACCACGCGTACCGATCATTCCCGGACGTCTTGCCGTTGGGATGATGGAACACGACCATCGCGTTGCTCGAACCGGGGGAGCCGACCTCCACCATCCACTGCATCCCGTTCGGCGCCGTGAAATTCTTGGTGTTTTTCATGGCTGCGATGTCTCGGGAATGAAGTCGACGACCATTGCACCGAGTGGCTGACGCCCGGCGAAACCGGCGTCCTTCTCGTGCCAGAACTGCACCGACTGCTCGCCGAGCTTCCAGCACAGAAGTACATCCCGGCCGGCGATCTCACCGGGGAAATCAATGAGACCGGTATCGAACGCTTTGAGCTCGACGCCAAGCGACTCCAGCTCGCGCATGAAGCTCTCGATCTCGGCGGCGAGCCCCTGCGTCCGCCGCTCCAGTTGCTCGCGCTCCATCGGATCCGGCGCGGACTCGGTGCGCGCGGCGGCAGCGATCTCCAGCCGACGCACACCGTCCTGCCACTCGGCGTAGTCGCGGACGATGTCCTCCACGATGCGTCGGACGAGGGGCAACGTGCGGTTGGCCTGCTCGACGGTAAAGCGCTTGGTCATGCGGGTGAACCATGCAGATGCGATGCCGTCATGAACCGCGCGGCTGGCCCGCTTCGGCCTTGCGCTCCTCCAACCGGCGGCGGCGGCGCTCCTTCGCGGCGGCGTAGCGTCGCTCTTCTTCGGGCGTCTCGGGCCGGATGCCCGGCACGTTCACCGGGCGGCCGTTCCGGTCCACGGCGACAAACGTCAGGTAGCAGGAGTTCGTGTGCCGTCTGAGACCGGAGATGAGATCTTCGGCTTCCACCCGGACGCCGATCTCCATGGACGTGGTCCCGACGAAGTTCACGCTCGCGCGCATGACGACGAGGTCGCCCACCTGAATGGGCTCGCGAAAATCCACGCGGTCAATGGAGGCGGTGACGCAGGCGCTCCGGGCGTGCCGGATGGCGGCGACCGCGGCGCACTTGTCCATGAGCGAGAGAATCGCGCCTCCGAAGACGTGGCCAAGGACATTCGCGTCCTGCGGCATCATGATCTCGGAGCTTTCGTGTTGCGATTCGCGGACGGCACGCGTGACGGCGGAAGGTGTCATCGGTTCGGGAAAGTAGTGATTCTGTGACGCACAACCGCTGTCGGCGTCTGCCGCGGAGCGCGCCGTTCGAAGCGCACGACGCGCGCGTCATCGGAATACAGTGCGGATTCGTTGAAGGCACGCGCGAGTCCCGCACGGGACGCCGAGTCCACCGGAGGGTCATCCAGGGCGTAGAGCCGTCTCGCGGGCGCCTGCACGGCACCGACTTTCCATTCATGCGCTGCGCTGTCGCGGATGAAGAGCGCGGTGCGCTCGCGGTCGGCGTCGTCTCGCGCCACCACGTCGTAGCCTCGCTGCGGCCAGCGCTCGCCGGACACCTCGTCGTCACCGCGCGGGAGCGTCGCGCGCACGTCACCCCACCAGTCGGTCGCGGTGACGGGAATGGGCGGCAGCGGCAGGATGAGTCCGTCGGCGTCGTCACCCGCGCCGGGGACAAGGAACGCCACCGCGGGGCGGTCGCCGTCGCGCGCGAGCGTGAAGCTGCGTTCGTCGAACTCGAAGGCGCCGAGCGCTCTGGCCGCGCGCCGGGCTCGCTCGTGCGGCGCGGCGAGCACGGAATCGAGCGCCTCGGCGAAGCGCTGGCGTCCTTCAGCGACGACGCGGCGCGCGGTGCTGTCGCCAAACAGCGTTCGAACCGTCGCGACCTTGCCGCTGCGCAGGTCCACCGCACCGCGCGACGTGGCGTGCCAGGTCTCGCCGCCCGTTACTTCGGCATCGGTGTGCTGTTCGAAGATCAGAAACGGGCCGAACAGGTCCACGATCTCCAACTCGGATGTCACGACCGTGCGCGGATCGTCACTGGGCTCTTCCTGCGGGCTCAGAGGACGTTCCGCTGGGTGCTGCGTTGCATACCGTTCCGCCAGTCGCGGCACGAGTGTGTCGGTGAACACCGCGGCGGAATCTCCGGTGACGAGGTCGCGGCGGTAGATGCGCTGCCCCACGAGGACGGCGTCGTAGTACGAACGGTCGTCGTCCGCCACGTAGATCTCGAAGAACCGCCCACCGTATCGCGCGAGCAGGATGGGCGAGCCGCGCATGCGCGTGCCGTATGCGTCGGCGGTCACCCAGAAGGTGGAATCGCCGGCCCAGAGGAGAAATTCTGCGGGTGGCGGCGGCGCGACGGGATTCGATGACTCGGCGCGGCAACCGAGCAGCGTGATGACGAGAAGCGGGATGTAGCGCATCGACGGCAAATATACAGCGGGCCCGCGCTCTCCGAGCATCGCAGGCGCGGAACACTCACCCCTCTCGGGCGTCACGATCGAACGGTTGCCTACTGGGTGTGTCCGGCGTCACATCCCGTGCCCGGGTATCTTTCCACTCTATAGCTGTCGCTCAACTCCGCCAGAGAGATCTCTCAATGCCTCGATTGCAGCTCCTCGCCGTGCTCATGCTCGCCGCATGCGGCGCCGCAGCCGAACAGCGCGTCGACTCCGTCGCGGCCGACTCCGCGCGTGCCGCCGACTCGGTGGCCGCGAGGAAGGCACAGCCGAAGCCCGCCGGGATCGTGCGCGGGCTGTACGTCAATCGCTTCGCGGCACAGAGCCCACGCCGGATGCTGAAGCTGATCGCGATGGCGGACTCGACCGAGATCAACGGGTTCGTCATCGATATCAAGGACGAATTCGGGCTGAACTATGCGACGCGCGATTCCATCGCGAAGCGCAATGCCGGCAACGCGGGAGTCATCTCGAATCTGAAGGCCATGCTGGACACGCTCGAGGCGCACGGGATCATCTCCATCGCACGGATCGTCGTGTTCAAGGATTCGGTGGCGGCACGCGTCAATCCGCAGCATACCATCCGCAAGGCCGACGGCACGCCGTGGCGCGACAAGGAAGGACTCACCTGGGTGAGCGCGTACGACGAGCGCATCTGGGAGTACAACATCCGGGTCGCCGAGGAAATGGCGCGGATGGGATTCGACGAAGTGCAGTTCGACTATATCCGCTTCCCGGAGCCGTACAAGAGTCTGCCGACGCAGATTTTCCCGACCGCGCGCGGTCGCAGCAAGCCGCAGGCGCTGGGCGAGTTTCTCAGCGCCGCCTGCCCGCGCATCCGGAAGCTCGGCGCGCTGTGCACTGTGGACGCCTTCGGGCTGGTTACGTCGGTAAAGGGGGCGCTGGAGATCGGACAGCAGTGGGAATCACTATCGAAGGCGGTGGACGTCATGCTGCCGATGACGTATCCGTCGCACTACCCACGCGGTTCCTTTGGCGTCGCGCGACCGAACGCCGATCCGTACGCGATTCAATACGCCGCGATCCTCAGGGCGTATCAGCGCGATAAGAAGCTGGGAATCACGCATCCGGAGCATGTGCGCCCGTGGATCCAGGCGTTCTCGTTAGGGCAGCCGAGGTACGGCCCGGCGGAGATCATCGCGCAGAAGCGCGGGATCTACGACGCCGGGTACGACGGCTGGGTGCTGTGGCATCCTGGCTCGATCTACGAGCCGTACCTCGCCGGCTTGGAGAAGACGCTGGAGTCGCGAAAGAAAGTTCCGGGCGCCGCGCCCGCCTCCGCACCGGACAGCGTGAAGAAGGTGAAGGCGGATTCGGCCGCGACAAAGTTGGAGACCGCCGCGCCACGGGGATGATCCGGGCCCGCGGGCTCACTTCGTGATGGCGCGCACCGCGTTCACCAGCCGGCTGACATCACGATCGGTTGTATAGCACGCCGCACCGGCTCGCACCAATCCGTCAGCGCTCTGGCCCAGTCGCTCGACGACGGTGGTTGCATAGAAGTCGCCGTGGGAGACGAAGATGCCAAGCGCGCCGAGTGCTCGCGCGACGGCCTGAGA
>JANNOC010000770.1:0-6057 GCA_031398865.1 Gemmatimonadota bacterium
CCCAGCAGCGCAGCCTTTCCGGGCAAGCGATGCTGGATCGCATCGAACGGGGGAAGCCTGTCGTCGCGGCGATCAACGGTGCGTGTCTGGGTGGCGGACTGGAAGCGGCGCTGGCCTGCGCGTATCGCATCGCGACCGATAATCCCAAGACGGTGCTGGCGCTTCCGGAAGTGAAGCTGGGTCTGATCCCGGGCGCTGGTGGCACGCAGCGGTTGCCACGGCTGGTGGGCCTCTCGGAAGCGCTGTCCATGATTCTCGAGGGTCGCAACGTGCGCGCGAAGAAGGCGCTGCAAACGGGCCTCGTGGACGAGTTGGTGCATCCCGCGATTCTGCGCGACATCGCCGTCCGGCGTGCGCGGGAGCTCGCCGACGGCACACGCAAGCGCGAGCCCAAGTCGCGTGGCGCGCTGGGATTGCTGCTCGACGGGAATCCCGTGGGCCGCGGGATCGTGTTCAAGAAGGCGCGTGAGACCGTGCAGTCCAAGAGTCATGGGCACTATCCCGCTCCGCTCGCGGCGATTGACGCGATGGAAGCCGGTTACCGCGGCGGCATCGAGCGGGGATATCGCGAGGAAGCGCGCCTGTTCGGCGAGATGGCCGTCACGGACGTGTCGCAACAGTTGATCTATCTCTTTTTCGCGACGACCGCGCTCAAGAAGGACACCGGCGTGAATGGCGCGGTCGAGGCGCTTCCGGTGAAGAAGATCGCCATACTTGGCGCCGGGTTCATGGGCGCCGGCATCGCGTCGGTGGCTGTGCAGCAGGGTACCCTGGTGCGGCTCAAGGACATGAAGCACGACTACGTCGGGCGTGGCCTCGCCGCCGTGCGCGACGTGCTCAAGGAACGTGTGACGAAGAAGCAGATCACGCGGCAGCAACTCGACGATCAGATGACCCTCGTCAACGGCACCACCGATTACTCCGGATTCGGCAATGCCGATCTCGTAATCGAGGCGGTGCTCGAGGATCTCGCGGTCAAGCAGTCGGTACTGCGTGACGTGGAGCCGCTGATTCCGGACGACGCGATCTTCGCGTCCAATACCAGCACGATTCCGATCGCGAGCATCGCCCAGGGCGCGGCGCGCCCCGACCGCGTGCTCGGCATGCACTTCTTCTCCCCCGTGCACAAGATGCCGTTGCTCGAGGTGATCGTGACGCCGGAGACCAATCCGGAGGTTACGGCGACGGTGGTCGCGTACGGCAAGAAACTGGAGAAGACGGTGATTGTCGTGAATGACGGACCCGGCTTCTACGCCAACCGGATCCTCACCCCGTACATCAACGAAGCGGGGAAACTGCTGGACGAGGGTGCGGCGATTGACGTGGTGGATCGCGCGCTGGTCATGTTCGGCTTTCCTGTCGGGCCGATCACGTTGATCGATGAGGTCGGGATCGACATCGCCGGCAAGGCGGGGAGTATCGTCGCCGCGGCGTTCGGGGAGCGCATGGCGCCAGCACAGTCCATTCAGCGGGTGGTCGCCGCGGGACGCTTCGGCCGCAAGGGTCGGAAAGGCTTCTACCTGTATGACGAGGAAGGGAAGAAAGGCGGGGTGGACGACAGCGTGTATGCGCTCCTGCCGAGTGGCAGCACACGCACGACGTTTTCCGCCGAGGAGATTCAGGAGCGCGCGGTGTTCGCGATGCTCAATGAGGCGGCGCGGTGCCTCGAGGACGGTATCCTGCGCTCGGCGCGCGATGGGGACGTTGGTGCGGTGTTTGGCATCGGGTTTCCACCGTTTCGCGGTGGTCCGTTCCGATATATGGACACGTTAGGCGTCGGCCATGTCGTGCGGGTGCTGGAAGGCCTGAATACGCGTTTTACCGCGCGCTTCGAGCCCGCGGAGATCCTGGTGCGCATGGCGGAGCGGGGTGAGCGCTTTCACACGGCCAACGCGGCGAAGTTGGCGTCGGGGCGCGCGTAGCGGCGGCGTCTCGCCCGGCTCTGCGGACGCGCCATATCGCGGGTGACCATTGGCGGCCCTAGCATGGCCAGCCCCCCGCTGGGTAAAATGCGCTGTCCCCCACCCCAGGCGTTCATGCACTTCGCTTGTCGTTCCACCGGCGTCGCAGTACTCGCGGCGCTCACGTTTGCGGGCGCGCTCGACGCACAGACCGCGCAACCGCTCACCGTCGAGCGCATCTTCGCGAAGAACGAATTTCGCAGCGCGCCCCTTCCGACCATCCACTGGCTCAAGGACGGCGCGTCGTATCTCGACACGCGCGAGAACGCCTCGGGCGGTTCCGACATCGTGCGAATCGACGTCGTCAGCGGACGCGCCACGGTGCTGGCTGACGCCTCGGCGATCGTGGGCACCGATGGGAAGCGTCTCACGGTGGAGGAGATTCTGCTTTCGGACGACGAGACCAAGGCGCTGCTCTTCCACAACTCTGTACGCGTCTGGCGCACCAACACGCGGGGCGCGTATCACGTACTGGACCTCGCGACCAAAAAGGTGACGCCAATCGCCCGCATCCAGACGGCGAGCGCTCCGCCGTCGCAATCGACGGACACGGCGCAGGGGAATTTTCTCGGCAAGAACCCGACATTCCTCGCGCCCGGGGTCAAGAGCGGACTGCAGATGTTCGCGAAATTCTCTCCCGACAGCCGCATGGTCGCGTTCGTCCGGGACAACGATCTGTTCGTGACCGATCTCGCCACTGGCGACGAGCGGCGCCTGACGAGAGACGGCAGCGACGACATCATCAACGGCACGACCGACTGGGTGTACGAGGAAGAGCTGGGACTGCGCGACGCCTTCCGCTGGAGCCCGGACTCGAAGCGCATCGCGTACTGGCGCTTCGATCAATCCAACGTCGCGGCCTTTCCGATGGTGAACGAGCTCTCGCTGTATCCGAGTGTCGCGACGCTGCGCTATCCCAAAGCGGGAGAGCCGAACGCAAAGGTCACGGTCGGCGTCTTCGATCTCTCCACCGGCGCCACCAAGTGGATGGACATCGGCGGGGACACCGGCGCGTACCCGGCGCGCATGGAATGGCTCGGCACGGACAGCGTCGTCATCCAGAAGCTCTCACGCCGACAGGATCGCATCGACGTGCTCGTTCGCAGCGCGGCATCGGGCTCGGGCCGCACGCTGCTGACCGAACGCGACAAGGCGTACGTGGACGTGGACGACCATCCGGTGTGGCTGAGCGGGCAGCGGCGCTTTCTCTGGAGCAGCGACCGCAGTGGATGGCGGCAACTGTACCTGTACGATCGCTCCGGCGCGTTGGTCCGGCAGGTGACGCGCGACGGTATGGATGTGCTGTCCACCCTGGCCGTCGACGAGAAGCGCCAACACGTGTACGTGCAGGCGGTGGCGCCGTCGCCGACCCAGCGGCAGGTGTATCGCTTCTCGCTCGCGAGCCGTCCGAGCCCTCGCGAACGCGCGGGCGAGCGCATCACGCAGGCGGCGGGCACCCACTCCGTCAGGATCGCGCCGAACGCCCGCTTCATGGTGGACTTCCATTCTTCCGCCAGCACGCCGGCACGCGCCGTTGTGTACGAGCTCCCGGCTGTCACCGAACGCCGCGTCATGGTGGACAACGCGGCGCTGGTGCAGAAGCTCACGGCGCTGCAGCTGCGCGCGCCGGAGTTTTTCCAGATCCTGATTCCGGCCGGCGAACGGCTTGACGCCTATCGCATCGTGCCCGCGAACTTCGACAGCACGAAGAAGCATCCGGTTCTGATGTACGTCTATGGCGGGCCCGCTGCGCCGCAGGTGAACGACAGCTACGGCGGGAGCCGCTACCTGTGGCATCAGATGCTGACGCAGAAGGGGTATGTCGTCGTGGTGGTGGACAATCGCGGCGCCGCCTGGCGGGGACGGGATTTCCGCAAGATGACGCAGCACAGGCTGGGGATGATCGAGTCAGACGACCAGATCGCGGCAGCGAAGTGGTTAGGCAGGCAGCCGTGGGTGGACGCGGGGCGCATCGGCATCTGGGGATGGAGCTACGGTGGGTATCTGTCGTCGCTCACCGCCGCGCGCGGCGGCGACGTCTTCAAGGCCGCCATCGCCGTCGCGCCGGTGTCGGATTGGCGCCTGTACGACACGATCTATACCGAGCGCTTCATGTGGACCCCGCAGGAAAACGCGGACGGCTATAACCAGGGCGCTCCGCAGACGCATGTCGCCGGGCTGACCGCGAACTTGTTGCTCGTGCATGGCACGGGTGATGACAACGTGCACCCGCAGAACACGATGCAGCTCGCGCAGAAACTCATAGCCGCGAACAAGCAGTTCTCCCTGCTGCTGTATCCCAATCGCACCCACTCGATCTCGGGCGGGACCACGCAGTCGCATCTTTACGAGGCGATGACGCGCTTCCTGCTCGGCAACCTGTGATTCTGGGGATGGCCCGCACAGGATCATCGCGACGCGCACTCGCGCTCGCGGCGGTGCCGATCGTCATCGCGGGGTGCGGGGGCTTCTGGAAAGCGGCGGGCACGGTGGTCGGCGAGATCATTCGCGAAGCCGCAAACACACCGGCTTCGAATCTCCCTCGCACGCGCGCCGAGCGCAGCGGGTATCGCGAGACATCGTCGTACGCGGATGTCGTGGGATTCCTGGATTCGCTGCAGAGCAGTGGAGCCGGCATCGTCATCGGCTCGCTGGGCCGCTCGGCGGAAGGCCGCGAGATTCCGTACGTCGTCGCTTCGCGCCCGCGCGTTCACACTGCGGCGGAGGCGCGCCGGCTTCACCGGCCGGTGGTGTTCGTGCAGGCGAACATCCACGCGGGAGAAGTGGAAGGCAAGGAAGCAGTGCTGGCACTCCTGCGCGACCTTGTGGCCGCAGGAGCGGCGAATGCGCTGGACTCCATCGTCCTCGTCGCGATTCCCATTTACAACGCTGACGGCAACGAGCGGCTCGGTCCGCAGGCGCGCAACCGGGGCGAGCAGAACGGACCAGACGTCGTCGGCGAGCGCGCCAATGGGCAGCGTCTCGATCTGAACCGCGACTACGTGAAGGCCGAAGCACCCGAGACGCGCGGCGCGCTCGCGTTCTTTACCGATTGGGATCCGGACGTGTTCGTGGACCTGCACACCACCAACGGCAGCTACCACGGTTACGCGCTGACGTACTCGCCGTCGCTGCACCCCGCGGCGGCGTTGCCGGGGATGACGACGGGCGGTGCGTACGCGCGCGACTCGCTACTGCCCGAGCTGCGCCGACGTATGCGCGCGCGGCACGGGTTCGAGACGTTCGACTACGGCAACTTCAGCCTGGAGTACGGCGCCGACGTCAACACGGACACGACGCGGCAGGGGTGGTACACGTACGATCATCGCGCGCGTTACGGGACGAACTACTACGGCCTTCGCGGACGCGTTGCTGTTCTCGCGGAGGGCTACTCGCACGATCCGTTCGAGCGGCGCGTGCGATCGATGTATGCGTTCGTGTCGGAGCTGCTGTCGTTGTCGGCGGAGCGCGCGCCCTCGATCGAGCGAGTGGCGCGGGCCTCGGACGCGGCACTGGGCGAACGACGTACCGGCCTGCGTGTCGTCGCGATACCGCTGCGCGCGCAGCTCACGACGACGCCCGCCACCGTCCCGGTGATCTCGGAAGACCTCGAGCGAATCGCCGATTCCACGACCGTTACGCAGCCTGGCGTTCCCTCGGGCCTGCGTCGCACCGGCCGCTTCCGCACGCTGCAGCTTCCGGTGTACGACCGCTTCGAGCCGACACGCACGGGCGCGCTGCCTCACGCCTACGTCCTGGGGACCGGCACCGCGGAAATCGTCGCCCGGTTGCAGCTGCACGGGATCGTGGTCGAGCGTACGACGAGCGCGTGGCGCGCGCGCGTCGGGACGTTCACGGTGGACAGCATCGCGACCGCGCCGCGCGCCTTTCAGGGGCACCACGAGGTGCGCCTGGAGGGACGCTGGTCAGTGCGCGACACGACGATTCTCACGGGGTCCTATCTCGTCGACACCGCACAGCCGCTCGGCATCCTGTCCGCGATTCTTCTGGAGCCCGAGAGCGACGACGGCCTCGCGACGTGGAACGCGTTCGACCGCGATCTGCAACCTGGCGCCCTTTTCCCCGTGAGTCGCGT
>JANNOC010000771.1:0-6331 GCA_031398865.1 Gemmatimonadota bacterium
GCAAGTGTTACGATGTCACCGGAGTCGTGGGCATTTTCGACAATGCCGCGCAGCTCAAGCCGCGAAAGCGGGCAGATGTCGTGGAGGTGCCATGCGCGCTCTGATTACTCCGACATTCCTTCCTCTGTCTTCTTACTCACTCGCGATGCGCACCCTTCGATCGCTTGCTTTCACGTCGCTTGTCGCGCTCCTGACCATCGCGTCATCTGCAACCGCGCAGACGTCCACGACGTCCGGCGCCGTTCGCGGCCGGATCTCCAGTGACGAGAACGCGTCCATGTCCGGTGTCGCGGTCACCGCGGTCAACCAGGAGACGGGATTCACGCGCTCCGCGCGATCGGACGCGCAGGGTGTGTACACGGTGGCGCTGCTGCCGCCTGGGACGTATCGCGTCTCGGCGCGGCGGATTGGGCTGCAGCAGAGCGAGCAGGGAAATGTCCGAGTCGTTGTGGGTGCATCCACGACTACCAACTTCACACTGCGTTCGGCGGCAGTGGCGCTCGCGGCGGTCGAGGTGCGCGCGGAAGCGACGCAGATCGACGTCGCCGACGGTGGTGTCAAGCAGACCGTATCGCAGGAAGAAATCGCGAATCTGCCGGCACTCGGTCGCGATTTCACCGATTTCATCAACCTCTCCGGGTTGGTGAGTCCGACGCCGGAAGTCACGACAGGGGGCCAGTTCTCCATCGCCGGGCAGCGTCCATCGCAGACCAACGTGCAGATCGACGGCGTGGACGCGAATCAGTCGTTCTTCGGCGAGAATCGCGGCGGAAGCCGCATTCCCTTCGCGTTCTCACTTGAATCCATCCGCGAGTTTCAGGTCATCACCAACGGATTCGACGTCGAGTACGGCAACTACTCGGGCGGGGTCGTCAACATCGTGACCAAGGGCGGCACCAACACGTTCAAGGGCACGGTGTACGGGAATCTGCGGGACGAATCGTTGACGGCGAAGGATTTCAACGGGAACACGCCGAACAAATTCTCGGTGCAGCAATACGCGGCGCAGGTGGAAGGTCCATTCATCAAGGACAAGCTGCATTATCTCTTCTCCCTCGATGGGCAGCGTCGGCGCGAGCCGTTTCGGACCATCACTCCCGAGTTCCTTCGCTCGACCACGAATCCCGCGTTCGCGCGCAGCGACTCTATGCTGGCGGACAGCCTCGAGCGGTTCTTCGACATTCTCGAGACGCAATACGGTGGTGACCGGTCCACGTTCAGCGAGTTCCAGATCACCAACGACGTGCTCACCCTGTTCGGCCGGCTCGACTGGACGCTCAACGACAAGCACCGCGTTTCGCTGCGCAACAACTTCTCGGACTACGAGAACAAGGACGAAGCCGGCGGATTCGCGTTCCGAGCGGGGCGCTCCCAGGCCGAGACCATCGAAGACCGGGCGAACTCTGTCGTTGGTGAGATTACGAGCGCACTGCGGCCGAATCTCTTCAACGTCTTCCGGGCACAATACGCCTCTGAGTTCAGGCCACGCACGCCCAACTCGTATCTCCCCGAACTGAACGTCCGGTTGACGCCGACTGCCGAGCCAGTGGAGTACGGCGGCTCGCTGATCTCCTTCAACAACTCGATTGACGAAAAGAAGGTGCAGCTGATCGACAATCTGACATGGTCGGCCGGCGCGCATACCTTCAAGCTGGGAACGAACAATACGTTCTCGCGCTTCCAGAACTTCTTCGTGTTCAATGGGTCAGGCGGGTTCGAGTTTCGAAGTCTTGCGGACTTCGAGGCGCGCCGTCCGTCGCGCTACAATCGCAATGTGCGCATCGACGGAAAACCGCCCAACGCGACGTTCTCCACCGCCGAGTACTCGGCGTACGTGCAGGACGACTGGCAGATCACGCCGAAGTTGCTCGCGTCGCTGGGCATTCGCTACGACAACTCACGCTATAGCGACCAGCCCGGCCGCGTGGTGGATGTCGAGCGGGCATTCGGCTTGAAGACGGGCATCGCGCCCATCGATGACGACAATTTTTCTCCGCGCGTCTCGCTGACCTATGACGTGAATGGCGACGCCCGCCAGATCCTGCGTGGAGGCGCGGCGCTCTTCTACGGACGCGTGCCATTCGTGCTGGGCGGCAACGTCGCGATCACGGAGGTCCCCCAGCTCGTGCTCGACTGCCGTGGCTCCATCGCGGACAACGCGCCGGATGCGCCGCCGATTCCGGATTTCAGGAACCTCAACCCCAACGGGTCGGACAATCCGTTCAACTGCGCGGGTGCCGGCGGAATCGGCGGCACTCCAGAATACGCATTCTGGACGGACGCCTTCGAGCTGCCCGAGACGTTCAAGGCGAATGTCGGCTACGAGCGCGTACTCGGTCCGAACACCCGGATCGCGGTCGATCTGCTGTTCTCCGAGACGGGCAAGCTGTACACCGTTCGGAATATCAATCTGCGCGAGTCGCAATTCGAGCTGACCAACGAAGGCGGGCGCCGCATTTTTGTGCCTGCCACCAGATTCAGCCCCTCATCGGCGGCGGGCACGGACCGGCTGCGCAACACGACTTTCAGCAACGTTTTCGTGAACTACAATGACGGAACGGCTCGCTCCGCCATTGCCAGCGTCGAAGTGAATCACAAAGTCAGCGCGCGCACCTCGCTCCGTGGCTCATACACGTTCACGCGGGCCGAGGACAACTCCTCATTCTCCTGCTGCACGTCCAACGCAGGTTTCGGTGATCAGCGCTATGGGGCACTCGGACCGAACGACATCGGCGGCGTCGGCGATCGCAGCGCGGGGTGGGGACCAAGCAATTTCGAGCGCAACCATACCGTTGTTCTTTCCGGGTTCTTCACCCTGCCATTCGACGTTCGAGTGAGCTCCATCTTCCGTATGCAGAGTGGCACGCCATGGGGACCGGAGGTCAGAGGTGACCTTAATGGCGACGGCGTGTCGTTCAATGATCGTCCCTACGTCTTCCGCCCCGAAGATCTCCCCATCGCGGTACCGGCGTCCGCCGCGACGCAGGTGGACAGCCTGGCGTTCATCGCCGAGCAGCGGTTGCGGTACGCCAAGTACCTGCAGAAGTTCGACTGCATCGGTGACTTTCAGGGCGAGATCATCGAGCGCAACAGTTGCCGTCAGCCCTGGTTCAATCGGCTCGACGTGAGCGTCCGCAAGCGCATCGATGTCGGACGGCAGGGTGCGGAGCTGTCTGTGGATCTCTTCAATGTCCTGAACGGTCTGAACAAGAAGTGGGGGAAGTACGAGGCCGTAACCGCGGCGAACCGGAACCTGCTCCTCGCCCAGCAATTCAGAAACGGAAAGGTCGAGTACACCGTGCCAACGACGCTCGGCACAACGACGCAGGTGGGGAACAACCTGCAGTTGCAGTTCTCGGCGCAGGTGGGAGCGCGGCTGTTCTTCTGATTTGATGTTGTCGCGAGGCGAACGAGTTACTCGGAACGGAATCCCGACTATGTCAAGTAACCGCAGGGGCGCGTGTTGGCGTTTGGGAGCGGCCGGCGTTGCTGTCATCGCGTCGGCCTGCGTGCAGCGCCCGGGTACGGTGCCGACCGCCACCGTCATTGCGCCGGAACCGGCACCGGCCGTCATGCCTGTCGCGTCGTCCCTCCCCGCCGGCGCGGACGATGCCGCGGCTCGTCTCACGGCCTCACCGCGTCACAGCGAGTGGGCCAGCATCGGCACGGGCGCGGACAGTGTGCGGGCGTTTGTCGTGTTCCCAGAGCGCAGTACCAAGGCGCCGGTCGTCATTGTCGTGCACGAGATTTTTGGGCTCACGCCGTGGGTTCGTGCCGTGGCCGATCAACTGGCCGCCGACGGCTTCATCGCGGTGGCGCCCGATCTACTCACTGGCCGGATTCCCGCGGGGCTCAGCGACCAGCAGTCGGCCGACACGGCGCGCGTGATCATCCGCACCCTCGACGCCGGCTGGGTGCAACGCACACTCGACGCGGTTGCGCGCTACGGCACGTCGCTCCCCGCCGCAAACGGATCGTACGGGATCGTCGGCTACTGTTGGGGTGGGAGCACGTCGTTCGAGCATGCGGCACACGCGTCAGCGCTGGGCGCGTCGGTCGTGTATTACGGCAGCTCCCCGCCCGCCGAGCGTCTGGCGAACGTCCGTGCACCGGTGCTTGGGCTGTACGGCGAACAGGACGAGCGCGTCAACTCCACGATCCCGCGCGCGGACTCAGTGCTGCGCGCGATGGGTCGCACGTACGAAAAGGAGATCTACGCCGGCGCGGGGCACGGTTTCCTGCGGCAGCAGACGGGGATGGCCGGCGCGAACATGGCCGCGACGCGACTCGCGTGGCCGCGGACGGTCGCGTTTTTTCGAAAGCACCTGGAACGGTAGCAGGAGAGAATTGATGTTGGATGGGAAACTACGAGGCGTCCGTTAATAGCTATCAGGCCACAGATCTGGGCATCTGACACCTGATAACTGATAACCAACGACTGACAACTGACGCCTCGTCGTTCCCCGTACCGGCCTCGCAGCCAGCCCCAAGCTAATCCATAAACGCCCACAGCAACTCCCGGCTCTTCCGATCCATCCCTCCCGGATCATCCAGCCGGTACAGATCTCCCGCCACGTCTCGAATCAGCAGTCTGCCGTTAGGCAGCACGCGCGGCCAATCGTCCAGTTGCGTCTGGAACGTCCGCGGTCCGTGCCGGGTCTCCACTTTCCACTGGCGAATCTCCACTTCCTCATCGACATCCAGCACGCGCGTCACCTCGAGCACGAATCCCGCCTCGGCGAGCGCGCGCTCCAGCGCCTCACGAGATTCCGGCGCCAGCGTCGTTGGATCCTCCACCAGCGCGATCTCCTTGTCCTTGATGTCGCGGAGCGAGAGATGCCGGCGCGGCTCTGACCACGGGAAACATTGCCGCAACCGGACCGCCACCGGCTCGCCCGTCGTTACGACCAGCAGTCGGCCATCCTCCGCGCGTCGCAGCACCACCTCGTCCGCATGCGCCTTTTCCGTTGGTACCTCGGCTTCCAATACTTCAAGCGTCTGCACGGTTCCCCCTTGTCATGACTGGACGGCAGGCGGGAACGGCGCCTCACGGCCGTCCCGTCTGTCGTCGCACGTTCACTGCAACTGCAATTGCATCTCGTACAACCGCCGGTAGATCCCATCGTGCCGGGCCAACAGCTCCCGATGCGTTCCCGCCTCGGCCAGCCGGCCCTGCGCGAGCACGAACAGCCGCGATGCCCGGCGCAACGTGGAGAGCCGGTGCGCGATCGCGAAGACGGTCCGTCCCGCGATCAGTCGCTCCAACGCCTCCTGGATCTGCCGCTCCGTTTCCGTATCCACACTGCTGGTGGCCTCGTCCAGGATCAGCACGCGCGGATCGTGCAGCACCGCTCTTGCGATCGAGATGCGTTGCCGCTCGCCGCCCGACAGCGTGTGCCCCCGCTCGCCGACCACCGTGTCATAGCCCTGCCCCAACTTGCAGATGAAGTCGTGTGCGTTGGCGGCCTTCGCCGCCGCGAGCACCTTGCCTAACGGTGCATCAGGCATTCCGTACGCGATGTTCTCGAGTATAGTCCCGTGGAACAGGTATGGGTCCTGGAGCACCATGCCGAGCTGCTCGCGAAAGTGCCCGGTGTCGAGTTGCCGCACGTCCACGCCATCCACGCGTACGGCGCCCCCCGTCACGTCATAAAAACGCGCGAGGAGACTCACCACCGTGGACTTGCCGCCACCCGACGGCCCCACAAGCCCGATCAGCTCGCCGGGCTGCACGTCGAAAGTCACGCCACGCAGCACCTGCCGGACTCCGTCGTACGCAAACGTCACATTCTCGAATGTCACGTGCCCGCGCAGCGGCGTGAGCCGCACCGGGTCCGCCACGTCCCGCACTTCCGATTCGCTGTCGAGCACCTCGAACACCCGGTGCGCCGACGACGTCGCACGGTTCACCGTCCGCACCATCTGCCCGATCACCTCGATTGGCGCCACGAACATCGTGGTGTACAGCAGAAACGACACGAACACGCCCGCTGAGAGCGGCGGGCCGTCGCCAAGCAGCCGCGGCACCGCGAACACCCACACCACAACCGTTGTGGCGTGCACAGCCAGCATCAGCAGCGGCCAGAAGGTGGTCCAGATCCGGTGAATCCAGTTGAACTCTGCGGTCACCGCGTCGTTGCGCTCCACGAAGCGCTCGATCTCCCGCGTCTCCTGATTGAACGCCTTCACGACACGAATGCCCGGGATGGTGTCCGACAGAACGTCCGTCACACGCGACCATTTCCGCCACGCACGAATGAATCGCGCATTCAGCGATTCCCCATGCCGGAAGATCAACCAGCAGAACAGCGGCACCGGCAGCGTCATGATG
>JANNOC010000006.1:0-2398 GCA_031398865.1 Gemmatimonadota bacterium
CGGAGCCCCCCGAGTTCGGTCCCGCCCGTTGCCAGGAGCACGTGGATTTGAAAACCTGGAACACGGTGGCGCCGCGCCTTTATGCCTCATACGACGTGACTGGACAAGGTAAGACCATGATCAAGGGAGGCTGGGGCCGATTCAATTCCATGCGTGAGATAGAGGAAGTCGCACCCTTCAACAGCATTTCCCCTACCGAGACGCTCTGGAGGTGGCACGATCTCAACAACGATCGCGTCTACCAGCCTGGAGAGGTCAACCTCGATCCGAACGGTCGCGACTTCGTTACTGTCACGACCGTCGGTCTCGTTGGCCCGTTCGCTAATGGCGTGCCGAACCCGGATGAGAAGCTGCCGAAGGTCGATCAGTTCTCGCTCTCGGCCGAGCGGGAGCTGATGGCGGATTTTGGGGTTCGAGTGACAGGCATCTATTCCCGCAATTTTAACGTCCGGCGGATCGGACAAATCCAGCGGCCTTATGATGTCTACAACATTCCCATTACAAATCCAGACCCTGGGCCTGATAATCGCGTCGGGACGGCGGACGATCCGGGGACATTCGTCACGTATTACGACTATCCCGCCGAGCTGGCCGGGCGCCAGTTCGAGCAGCGAACGTGGATCAACCCACCCGGGAATGATCAGACATACAAGAGTTTAGAACTGGCCGCCACTAAGCGGCTCTCCCGCGGCTGGCAATTCATGGCATCCTACTCGGCCACGCTGAACGACGCGCCGTTCCCCGAAGATAGCCAGTTCACTCCCAATGATGAGATCAATAGGGCCAATCGCACCTGGGAGTGGCTGGGCAAGGGTTCGGGCACCTATGTCTTCCCGCGGGACATCACAGTGTCGGCAAGATATGAGCATCGAAGCGGCACTCCGCAGGCGCGGCAAGTGCAGTTTAGAGGGGGGCGACAGATCCCCGCGATCGTTCTGAACGTCGAGCCGGTAGGCAGTATTAGTCTTCCGAATATCAATCTGGTAGATATGCGAGTTGAGAAGGGATTCAGGTTGTCGGGGGCGCAAAGAATCACAGTTTGGCTTAACGTCTACAACGTGCTGAATGCCAGCACCGTGACCAGTTGGAATGTCCGCTCGGGAGCTAATTACCTACGACCAACGGGGATTATGCCGCCCCGCATTGCTGAGTTCTCGGTCCAATACAGGTTCTGATGAATCCCTTTTGGCTTAACGGAGGTAACTTATGAAGTTGGCACTGTGGGTTGTCGTCTCATCGGTGGTCGCCACCGGTTGCGCGGGCCAGCCGGATACCGCGGCCGAGAGCACAGCGGCCTCCGTCGTCATGAACGGCCAGGGCGAGATGGCCGGAGAGGTCACGTCGGATAGCGTGATTCTTCAATCGCGTCTCACCTCGGTCAACCGCCTGGTCGACGGCGACGTGTCGGGCGCTTCTGGTGTCGCCCGCTTTGAAATCAGCACGTCGCACGACTTTGCCGGCTCGCGAACGACTGAGTGGCTGCAAGCCGTGCCTGAGCACGATTTCATCGTGAAAAAGCGGGTGGAGCAGTTGAACCCTGGAACGCGCTATTCCTATCGATTGCTCTATGGACGAGACGAGAAGAACGTCCAGGCCGGACCGGCCCGTTCGTTCAAAACGCTTCCTGGCGCCGGGGCAGCCGTTGAGGTGAGTTTCGTCGCCGTTACCGGAATGAACTACAACGGGTTCTACAGGGGTTCTCGAGCCTACAAAGGACCGGACAGGGAACTGGGCTATCCCGCGTTAAAGACGATTCTGGAGGCGAAGCCGGATTTTTTCGTGGGCACTGGCGACAACGTCTACTACGACTCGGGGCCGAAAGATGCTCGAAAACCGGACGAGATGCGCAGGTTCTGGCACGAGCAGTTCGTTCAGCCGCGCATGATCGATCTGATGGGTCAGGTAGCGACCTACTGGGAGAAAGATGATCACGATACTCGATACAACGATAGCGACAACACTGGCAAGCTCGAACCCTCACCCGAGCTAGGCAAATCGATCTTCTTCGAGCAAATGCCGGTGATTGACTCGGGCGACCGGAACCCAGTGATGTATCGCACGTACCGTGTCTCGAAAGACCTGCAGATCTGGATGACCGAGGGTCGCGACTATCGCAGCCCCAGCATGTCGGACGATCCGAACAAGACGTTATGGGGAGCTGAGCAGCTGCGATGGCTGAAGCAGACGCTGCTCGACAGCGACGCCACATTCAAGATCCTCATTTCGCCGACGCCGATGATCGGGCCGGACGATAGCAACCGATCCGAGTTCGGTGGAACGGCCCAACGAGGACGTGGAGTGGCGCGGGGAAGTCAACCGGGCACTCAAGACGCCGCCGCCGCTGCCCGTCAGAGAGATGGGCTGGCCCAGCGGTTGGACGTCGACCTCAAGGCACTGC
>JANNOC010000090.1:0-5145 GCA_031398865.1 Gemmatimonadota bacterium
CATCTATCTCGACCGCGGCGGCATCCTCCTCGAGTACGTCTATCACCCACGTGTGCGGCGAGGCGGCCATGACCGAGTTCCTCCGTTGAGCGGCGGGAAGCTGCGCTTCGCGCAATGTGAAGCGGATGCACGCGCTCCCGCAACCGTGGCAGGCGCCCGCAGCCTGGGGCCGCGAGCGGCCATCACGAGGTCTTTGGCATGCACTCTGCCCTGCCTCTTATCTCCCTCCTTCCGTCCCCTGATTCGCCTCGACGCTTTTCCTCGCGCATCGCCCTCTTACCGAGCACCGTCAATGCAGAACGAGACCGGAGGCACGACATCCATCTGGATGGCGACGGCGGATGTCCCGTCCTTCCCACCGCTCGCTGAGGATGCCAGCACGGAGGTCTGCATCGTTGGCGCGGGCATCGCCGGGATGACAGTGGGCTACCTGCTGGCGCGCGCGGGGAAGCAGGTCCTCATTCTCGACGACGGACTGATCGGCGGCGGTGAAACAGGCCGCACGACGGCGCACCTCGCCTTTTCGCTGGATGACTTCTTCGTCGAGATCGAGAAGATGCATGGCGACGACGGGGCGCGGATCGCGGCGGAGAGCCATCGTGCGGCGGTCGACCGCATCGAGGCGATTGTGAAGGAGGAGTCCATTGACTGTGACTTCCAGCGACTCGACGGCTGGTGGTTCGTGGACGATGGCGACGCGGACGCTGAGAAGGAGCTGGTGAACGAGCTGGCGGCGGCGCACCGCGCTGGCATCCCCGAGGCGGAGTTGCTCACCCGGGTGCCGGGCGTGGCGTTCATCACCACGGCGGCGCTGCGCTTCCCTCGTCAGGCGCAGTTTCACGTCCTCAAATATCTGCGGGGCCTGGCGAGCGCGATCGTGCGCGCTGGCGGCCGCATTCACAATCACAGTCATGTCGAAGGTGTCGAGAAGCGTCCGCGGCGTCCGCAGGTCAAAACCGCTGACGGCAAGACGGTGACGGCCGACGCGCTCGTTTTCGCGACCAACTCACCGGTGAACGACTGGGTGACCATGCACACCAAGCAGGCGCCCTACCGCACGTATGTCATCGGGATGCGCCTGCCGGCCGGCACAGTGCCCCGCGCGCTGTACTGGGACAATGTGGAACCGTATCACTATGTGCGGTTGCAGAAGACCAAGGACGCCAGGATCGAGATCCTCATTGTCGGCGGTGAGGACCACAAGACCGGCCAGGCTGACGATCAGGAGCAGCGCTTCTCGGCCCTCGAGCGCTGGGCGCGCGAGCATTTTCCGACGGCGACGACCGTCGAGTACCGCTGGTCGGGCCAGGTGCTCGAGCCCGTGGACTACATGGCCTTCATCGGCCGGAACCCAGGCGACGAGAACATCTACATCGCGACCGGTGATTCGGGACAGGGAATGACCCACGGCACGATCGCGGGTATTCTCATTACCGACCTGATCATGGGTCGCGAGAATTCGTGGACTCCGCTGTACGATCCGTCGCGCGTCTCGCTGCGTGCCGCGAAGGATTTCCTGAAGGAGAACCTGAACGTCGCCGCGCAGTATCGTGACCTGGCGACCCCCGGGGAGGTTCAGTCGCCTGACGAGATTCGTCCCGGCTCCGGCGCCGTGATGCGCCAGGGAACGCACAAGATTGCCGTGTACAAGGACGACACCGGGGCGCTGCACCAGCGCTCCGCGATCTGTCCGCATCTGTTTTGTGTCGTGGACTGGAACGACACGGAGAAGTCATGGGACTGCCCGTGTCACGGGTCGCGCTTTGACCGGTTCGGGACGGTGCTCAACGGGCCCGCGGTATCCGATCTCAAGGAACCGGGCGCCGATTCGAAATAGGGGGCGCCGCCGCGACGTCCCCTGATTGACGGGCCGCGGACTACGGGATGGCGCCTAACGTCACGACCACCGTGTGCTCCTTGCCGTCATCACGAAGCGAAACGCCGGCGTCCGCTCGCTCGACGCCATCCACCGCGACGGACGCCACGCCGCGGCTCACGCGCTCGGGATTCCGGACGGCGATGCGATAGACGCTGCCTCCGTGGCGGTAGTCGATTCCGAATCCGTCCCAGTCGTTCGGAATGCACGGATCCAGGAAAATCTGATCGCCGCGCTTGCGGAGGCCGAGAATCCCCTCGAGCGCGACGCGGTAGGTCCAGCTCGCCGAGCCCGTGTACCAGGTCCATCCACCGCGCCCGACGTGTCCCTCCGCGGTGTACACGTCCGCCGCGATGACGTACGGCTCCACCTTGTACGTCGCAACCTCGGCGGCCGTCCGCGCGTGCATGAACGGATTGATCATCTTAAACAGCTCGAACGCACGCGTTCCCTTCCCCTGCATGGTGGTGGCGAGCACGGTCCAGAGTGCCGCGTGCGTATACTGCGCGCCGTTCTCGCGAACGCCGGGGAGATATCCCTTGATGTAGCCGGGATCGTTGGGCGTCTTGTCGAACGCCGGCGTCAGCAGTCGCAGGATGCGCGCCTCGTTGTCCACGAGATGCTCCTCGAGCGACTGCATCGCCTGCGTACGACGGTCGGGCATCCCCGCCCCCGATAGGACGCTCCAGCTCTGCGCGATGGCGTCAATGCGGCACTCGTCGCTGTGCGCGCTGCCGAGCGGTGTGCCGTCGTCGAAGTACGCGCGCCGGTACCAGGCGCCGTCCCACGCGGTGCGTTCCACGGCACCCTGATAGGCATCAGCGAGCCGACGGAGCTCCGCGGCCGCGGCCGCATCGCCTCGCGCGGCACAGCGATTCGCGAACGGCCGCATGGTGGCGATCAGGAACCAGGCGAGCCAGACACTCTCTCCCTTGCCGTGCACCCCCACGCGATTCATCCCGTCATTCCAGTCGCCGATGCCGATCAGCGGCAGCCCGTGCGACCCTGTCGTGCACGCGCGGCGCAGGGCGCGCAGACAGTGCTCGTACACCGTCGCGCTCTGCTCGCTGACCTGCGGCAGATCGTACACTTCATGTTCGTGAGGCTCCAGCGGTCGCATGGTCAGGAACGGTGCGCGCGCGTCGAGGACGGAAGCGTCGCCGGTCGTCGTGATGTAATGCTCCGTCACGTAGGCGAGCCAGACCAGGTCGTCCGAAAAGCGTGTGCGCACGCCGCGCCCGGTGTGTGGGTGCCACCAGTGCTGCACGTCGCCTTCGATGAACTGCCGGCCCGCGGCGCGAACGATGTGCTCTCGCGCGAGCGCTGGTTCCGCGTACACGAACGCCATGACGTCCTGCAGCTGATCGCGGAAGCCGTACGCGCCGCTGGACTGGTACAGCGCCATGCGGGCCCACATCCGGCACGCCAGCGCCTGGTACAACGACCACCGGTTCACCAGCGCGTCGAACGACGGCTCGGGCGTGTGCACTTGAATCACGCCCAGCCGGGTCGCCCACGCCTGGACGCTCGACGCGACGGCCGCGGCGCCGGCGCCGGATGGCTGGAAGCGCGTGATGAGCCCGCGTGCCGCCTCCTCGCCGCGGGTCGCGCCCAGCAACACCACGATCTCACGCTGCTCGCCGGGCCCGAGCGCGACCGTGCACTGCAGCGCCGCGCACGGGTCAAAGCCCGCTCCCGTGCCGCCGCTCAGTGACGGCGCGCCTAACGCCTCCGGATTCGCGAGATGCCCGTTGCGTCCGAGGAACTCGCGACGCTGCGCCGTGAAGCTCGCCACCGGCTCGCTGATCCAGGAGAAGGCCACCAGGTCGCGAAACTGCGGATCGAAGACGTTCTGCGCGAAAATCGCCTGCGTGGATTGATCCAGGCGAGTCCGCACCTGGTGCTGCGTTTGCTCGCGCGCAAAGCCCAGCGTCCACTCGACGTAGCTGGTAACGGAGAGCCGGCGCGCGCTGCCTCCACGGTTCGACACCGTCAGGGTCGCGATCTTCACCGGCGCATCGTCCGCCATTCCCATGGCCAGCATCGTATCGATCCCGTCGTGCTCGTGCCGGAACGTGGATCGGCCGGGCTCGTGCCGGATCGTATAGCCTGTGGCGTGCCGAATGGGCGCCGGCGTCGCGCTCCACACGTCCCCGCTGTCGTCGTCACGGATGTACACCACATCGCCGGGCATGTCGCTCACCGGGTCGTTCTGCCACGGAGTCAGGCGGAAGAAATAGCTGTTCTCCACCCACATGCAGCCGCCGCCGCCTTCGGAGACAAAGAAGCCGGCGAGCGGATTGGCAACCACGTTCGCCCACGGGGCCGGCGGCGTGTCGTCCCCGGACAACCGGATCTCGTAGGCTCCGTCGCTGGCAAGGCCGCCCAATCCATTGAAAAGCGCCAGTGTCCCGTTAGGCGTCGCGGACTCCGGGGAGGCGAACCGTGCACGCCGGGCTGGCGGTCTCGCGTCGGAGTGCGCGGTGCGTTCCACCGGCACGAGCGCTGACGGCTCAACGCCCAAAGCCTCCGGCAGCTCGACGAGATCGCCGATGCCGATGCCCTCACACACCACGTGCACGCGCGCCGTGGCGCGCAACAACAGCAAATCCTCGGGCGAGAGCAGGTCTTTCCGGCGAAGGAAGACGCCGCCTGGCTTGTCCAGCAGCGCCGCTTCGGTGGAGCCCATGACCGTCGCCAGGATCTGGTCGTTGAGCTCTTGCAGATACGTCGGCGGGTGCGCATTGAGCACCACCAGATCCACCGTCATTCCCTTCAGGCGCCAGAAGTGGTGCGCGACGAGCAACTGCCGCAGGGTTGGAAGCCCGTTCGGCGAATCCAGGCTGGCGAGAAGAATGGGCCAGTCGCCGGAGATGCCGTTGAGCCAGAGCGATTCCTGGCCCTTCATATTCTCGCGCAGCTCGCGCTGCGGAGCGCGGACCGCGGGATTGGGATACAGCAGAAGTCCCGCGAGGCGCTGAAACACCGCGGCGTCCGACGGGGAGATGCCGAGGTTCCGCAACTCCACCTGCGCCTGCGTCCATGAGAGGTCCAGTGCGCGCTGCGCGCTGTATGCGTCGTTATACCGGTCCGCGAGCTCCAGCGCCCGATCGCGGCTGTCCGCGACGAGCGTCGTGAAGGCGATGCGCGCACTCTCGCCCGGCATGACGAGCAGCGTCGCCCGCAGGGCGAAGATGGGATCCAGCACCGCACCGACTCGGTTGCTGAGATCCGCGCCATCGTCCAGCGCGGCCGGCTCGCGGGTGGTC
>JANNOC010000112.1:0-3628 GCA_031398865.1 Gemmatimonadota bacterium
TCGCGCCCCGCCACGCGCCACCAGTCGCGCAGCGCGATCTCGCGCAGTGCCATCGAACGGATGATCAGCGAGGTCGCCTGCGATCCGGAGTTCCCGCCCGAGCTGATAATGAGCGGAATGAACGCGAGCAGCAGCGTCGCACGCGTGAGCTCGTCCTGGAAATAGTTGATCGCCGTTGCCGTGAAGAGCCCGCCGACGAAGAGGACGCTCAGCCAGCCCGCGCGCTTCCGGATCATCGCCACGAGGCCGATCTGCATGTAGGGCTCATCCAACGCCTCCATACCGCCGAACTTCTGCACGTCCTCGGTCTGTTCCTCCTGAATGACGTCGATGACGTCGTCCACCGTTACCACGCCGACGATGCGGCCGTCGTCGTCCACCACGGGCACGGCAACCAGGTCGTAGTTCGACGTCATCGCGGCGACCTGCTCGCGATCCGCGCGCGCGTTGACAGTCACGACTTCCTGCCATGCGACGTCGCTGATCTTCGCGCCCTCCTGGGCGGCGAGCAGCTCGCGCAGGGACAGCACGCCGCGCACGCGCCCATCGGCGTCGGTCGAGTACACCGCGTGCATTGCCTCACGGCGCCCGGCGCGCGCGACGCTGCGCACGGCCGCGAGCGCCGCTTCCACGGTGAGGTCCTGCGACACCGAGACGAACTCCGTCGTCATGAGGCCGCCCGCGGTGTCCGGCTCGTAGGAGAGTAGCTGCTCGGTCTCCCGCCGCGCTTCCGGAGAGATCGCCGAAAGGATCTGGTCGGCGCGCTCGTCCTCGAGTTCCTCGAGCACATCGGCGCGCTCGTCCGGCGACATCTCGGTGACGAGCGCGGCCGCGTCCCCGGCGCTCATCGCCTCGAGCAGCTCGGTGCGCAGTTCCTCATCGAGATACTCGAGCACGTCCGCCGCGCGCGCACTCGGCAGCGCCGCAAGCAGCGCGCGAACACGATCGCGCGGCATGGACTCCGCGACGTCCGCGAGATCCGCCGGGTGCATCTCCTCCGTTTCGGCGGCGACGCTTCCGGGCGATTCGTCCAGCAGCTCGACGATGTCCGGCGCGATGAGAGCCGCGAGCGGGCGTTCTGGATTCCGCTGAGAGGAAGTCATCGGTGCGGTCCTCGGGTCGAGCGCGGCGGATGCCGGAGATGGCGCGTCAAGTTATTGGCGACGACGGATGCGAACAAGCGCGGTCACGCGAGCGGAAGATGGCGTCGCTCCTCGGTGAAGCCGAGCAGCTCGCATCCGACGATCGCCAACGCGTCCCTGATCCCCTCGCGCGTCGCGCGGCCGTCGTGCTCGATGGTCGCCTCCCCCAGCGACACGTCCGCGCGCGCGATTCCCTCCACACCCGCCAGTGCGGTGAACACCGCGCGCACACTGTGCACTGACTTCATACCACCGATGATGACTTGCGTCACTACGTGTCTCGTCATGGTGTCCTCGGCCGTCCTCACCGGGCGGACCGAAAAACTAGCCAAGAGTCGCGTCTGACGCTGCGCGGAACCCACCCCTCTTCCCGCGACCGGCTCCTCGCACGAACTTCAGCGGCCGCTCCACTCCCACACGGCAGTCATGACCCGCATCGCATTCCTCGGACTTGGCGCGATTGGAACGCCGATGGCGCGACATCTGGTGGCGCCATTCGATCTCACGGTCTGGAACCGCACAGCGGTGACGGCCACGGCGTTCGCCGCGGAGCATGGTGTGCGCGTTGCGGCGTCCCCCGCCGACGCCGCGCGCACCGCGGACGTTGTCATCACATGCCTGCCTTCCTCGCGCGAGGTCGCTGCGCTTCTCGATGGCGACAGCGGCCTCCTCGCCGGGTTGCAGCCCGGAGCACTCCTGCTGGACTGCACCTCGGGGGACCCCGCCACCTCGCGCCGCATCGCGACGACGCTCGCCGCGCGCTTGGTGCTGTTCATGGATGCGCCGGTGAGCGGCGGACGCATTGGCGCCGAGCAGGGTACGCTGACCGTCATGTGCGGTGGCGACGCGGCCGTGTTCGAGCGGGCGCGTCCCGTGCTCGCCGCATTCGGCGAGAAGATCGTTCTCGCCGGACCGGTCGGAGCAGGGCACGCGCTCAAGGCGGTGAACAACTCGCTGCTTGCCGTGCACATCTGGTCTACCGCCGAAGCGCTCGCAACGCTCGTGAAGTGCGGAGTGGACGCGCACGTCGCGCTGGACGTGATCAACGCCTCGAGCGGGCGGAGCAACGCGTCACAGAATCTTTTCCCCGAACGCGTGCTCACGCGTGCGTTCCCACGCACCTTTCGACTCGCGCTGCTGGACAAGGATGCCAGCATCGGGGCGGAGGTGGCGCGCGACGCCGGAGTGCCATCACCCTTCATGCAGCTCGCGGCGACTCTCTTCCGCGACGCGCACGCCACCCTGGGCGAAGAAGCGGATCACGTGGAAGTCGTGAAGCTCGTGGAAGAGGCGGCGTCCGTGCGCATCGCGTGATCCCCGCGGCGAGCGTTACCAACATCCGCGCGCACTTCCCCGCGCTGGTGCGCACGCAGGCCGGCGAGTCGGTCGCCTATTTCGATGGACCCGGTGGCACGCAGGTGCCGACCGTCGTGGTGAACGCCATGAAGGAGTACCTGCTGCATCACAATGCCAACACCCACTGGGTGTTTCCCACGAGCATCGAAACGGATCAGGCCATCCATGCGGCGCGCGGCGCGCTCGCGGACTTCCTGAACGCCGAGCCCGGCGAAATCGCGTTCGGCGCGAACATGACGACACTGACGTTCCACCTCGCGCGCGCGCTCGGTCGTGGCTGGGGACCGGATGACGAAATCATCGTCACGGAGCTCGACCATCACGCCAACATCGCGCCCTGGCAGGCGATCGCGCGCGAGCGCGGGGTCACCATTCGGACGGTACCGATGGACGTCGAGACCTTCACGATCGATCGCCCGGCACTGGAGCGCGCGTTCTCTCCGCGGACGCGACTGCTCGCGATTGGTGCCGCGTCCAACGCGCTCGGGACGATCACGGACGTGGTGGACGCCACCCGCCTCGCGCGTGAGGCGGGCGCGGCGACCTTCGTGGACGCCGTGCATTACGCGCCGCACCAGCTGGTGGACGTGAAGAAGATCGGGTGCGATTTCCTCGCGTGCTCCGCCTACAAGTTCTACGGCCCGCACATCGGCGTGCTGTACGGGCGGCGCGAGGCGATGGAGCGACTCGACGTGCCGAAGCTCGAGCCCGCGCCGGACAGCGCGCCGGAGCGCCTCGAGACCGGGACGCAGAATCACGAAGGGATGGTCGGTGCGGCCGCCGCCGTGGATTTCCTGGCATCACTCGGCGTCGGCACCACTCGACGAGAGCGTCTCACCAGTGCCTTTGCCGCGCTGCACGAGCGCGGGTTGCGACTGGTTGGCACGTTGATGGAAGGTCTGGCCGCCATCAACGGAGTGCGTGTGTACGGAGTGCCCGCCAGCGGGGAGCGTACGCCCACCGTCGCATTCACCGTCGCCGGCCATACTTCTCAGGCCGTCGCGCGAGCACTCGGCGCGCTTGGCATCTTCGTCTCCCACGGCGACTTCTATGCAACCACCGTCGTCGAGCGACTGGGCCAGAGCGCTGACGGATTGGTGCGAGCCGGTGCGGCGTGCTATACAACCGAT
>JANNOC010000114.1:0-3353 GCA_031398865.1 Gemmatimonadota bacterium
GTTGCGACGCCGTCACCGTGAGCGCGTTCGTCTTGAGCCCCGCGAGGCCAGCGGCATTGTACCACATGACCGACGGGTCGCGATCCAGTGTCGCCATCGCCTCGCCCAGCGCAATCGCGCGCGGCGAGATGGGGATCCCTAGAATCGTCGCGCTGTGCCGACCGCCGTCCCCGTCGCCGCCGTCGAAATCCTGGGCCTGAGACGGTACGGCCACGAGCGCCGTGAGGAGCGCGACGAGCGAAAGCTGTTGTCTAACCATTGCGTCGTTCCTCACCGAATGACCATGAGCTTGCCGCGGATCTGACGCCGGGTACCACATTGCTGCGCATCAACGATCACGTAGTACATGCCGCCAGCGACATTTTCGCCGACGCCGTTCTTGAGATTCCAGGTGGTGCGCACTGCCTCGTCACCGGTGTTGGCCTCGTCGCCGACCGATGGATCGCCGCACGCCACGCCGAGCGTGCCCGCCGGCGAGTTGCCGGCGAACACGGTTCCTTCGGTCCTGAATGTCGTGATCGCCATCATGTCGAAAATCCGGAGCCGCCACTGCGTGCCCGGATCGGCGTTAAAGATGATGACGGCCAGATCACCAGCGCGCCCGACCACCGGATTGGTTGCGAAGACGATGTCGCCGGGTGTCGTGACGATGACGGTGAAGGGAACGCGAATAGTCCGCACTCCTTCCGCTTGCGCGATGAGATCGCCGCGATACGCGCCCGCAAGAATGCCGGTCGGGATGCGGACCGTCACTTCGATGCGGACCGTGTCGTTGTCGGCGATCGCCGTGATGGCCGCGGGGGAGAAACTGATACGTTCCTTGGGAATTCGCAGTCCGGTGCCCGACGTCGCGATGAGATCGGTGACGTCCAGCCTCGCGTTGAGCAGATCCACGTTGCCGAGGTTCGCAAGCCGAACGACGCCTTTGACCGTTTGTCCCGGCCGGCCGCGCAGCGTCAGCGAATCCAGTTGCGCCGCGGTGTCGCCCTGAACTAGCCCAAGACCACGGCTCGGGAACACTTCGATTTCGATGGTGAGCACGTCCAGCCGAAGCTGCTCGCCGTTGGGGTTCGTCGTCGTCGGCTGCAGGACCGAGTCACGTACCTGGATCTCGCCGCGATACAATCCAGCCGGCGTTCCGTCGGGAACCCGCGCCGAGACGAACACGACGTTCTGGAATCCGTTGCGGAGCGGACTCAGAAACTCCGCCAGCACGAACGCGGAGGAAGGAATGACCTGGTCCGGGTCATCCACCTTCTTGAAGTCCGTGATGTTGGATATGAACAGGTTGAGAAAATCCACGCCGGGAGTGTAGCCATCCTTGTCCACGTCCTGATCGGCATTGGCCGCGTTGACAAGGACGAAGCTGCCTCGATCAGAGCCTTGCCCCGCGCGCGCACGCAACCGTAGCGTGTTGGCGGAAACGTTTCCGCAGAAATCACAGATGTCGAAGTCGCCACCGATGACCAGTCCCTGTCCCTGGGCGGCGACGGTAGATGGCGCTACTGCCGCGATCCCGATCAGCGCGGCCGCCGTCAGGGCGAGCGCCCGCAACGGGCGCGGCGCACGCCACAGGGGCGAAGTGCTCAAATTCATGGTGTGCTCGCTATGGGGTGAAAGAACACAGGGCGGTCGTCACTACCTGGTCAGCCTTGCGAGCTGCGACAAATCCGTCAGAGCCAGTCAGTACCGCGAAATCGTTCGACAGCGACTGAATATCTCCAAAGAGGAACTCGCCCAGCGGCGGGAACCCCAATCCGTTATCCGGCGTGCCGCGAACCGCCTGCCGCGTCCAGAGGGCCCCCCCATTGCGGGTTTGCAGAATGACTCCCCGCTTGAAGTTGCCACGCTCCAGATAGCCGGTCATCCAGCCGATCTGCGGATTGTTGGGTGCGAAGGCAATGCGCCGGAAGAAGTAGCGAGTCGTAAGGTTGCTGGTGGTGTCCCGCTCCGTCTGCGGGATGCCGTTGGCGGCCCCCAGCTCGGTGACAGCACCGGTCGCGAGGTTGACCCGCAGAACGGTGGACGTGTCGCCCATCACGAAGGCTTCGTTGTTGTTCGCGAAGCCCGCGCCAAGGAACTGCGGGTACACGCGCGGGAGGCCGGTGAAGCGCGTGAAGCTCTTGCCGCTATCGGCCGAGGTGAAGATGACGCCGAACGCCCCGCCACCCGCGCGCGGACCGAGCCCGACAGCGACCGCGCGAACCCCGTTGGGCGCCAGATCGCCGCCATTGCCAATCGCTATTTCGGCCAGAGTGGTAAAAGGCACGGGACCGAATCGCGTCGTCACGCCCGTCTGTTCGTCCAGCCGCCATACCGACAACCGGCCGGAATTGCCGAATGCCAGCATGACCGGCTTGCGACCGGCGGGTTCGTACACGCGCAGCGCGCGGAATTGCGCGCCGCCCTCCGTGTACAACCGCGCAAAGGTCCGCGCGCTGTCGGTGGTCCGGAAGAACGCGGCAAAGGAGCCGGTTCCGAGGTTCGGCGTGCCGATCATGTACGCCGTATCCAGCGATACAGCGCGGATGTCGCGCGTGTTATTGAGGTTCGGATCCTTGAAGCGCGCGGCGAACGTCTGGCCGCCATCCGTGGTGCGGAAGACCGAACCCGTGATCGTGGTCAGAAAGCCCACATTGCGATTCACGAAATTGATGCCGGTGCCCGGGTCGTTGGTCGGCGAGTTCAACGTTGCCCAGCTGACGTCGCTCACCTCCGGATTGCGCGTCCGAAGCCTGAACGTCAGCGGCACGCGCAGTGCTGCCCCCAGCGGCGTCAGAATGTTCTGGATGCGCACCGCGAGCGGCGTGAGGAAGGGCAGCGAGGTCGACGGAGAGAAGATGAGCGTGTCGCCGGCCAGCCGCAGCGCGCCAGGCACCCGCAGCCCGGTGCACAGGTTGACCACGACAAAATTCTCCGGATCGAGCGCGGTCTGCGGATCCACCGCTTGGTCGAAAACCACCCGAATCGGCTCCTGCAAGCCAATGATGCTGTCGTTCTGGACCCTCGGAGCGAGCAAGTCGGTTTCCGGCGCGGTCGGATCGTCCTCACACGCGGCGAACGCGCCGAAAGCCAGCAGCAGGCCTGCAAGGCGCAGACGAAGTAATGATTCCGATTTCACGCAAACCTCAGAGGTGAGAACGCGAAGGAGACGCCAGCCCGATGAGGGCGGCCGACGCAAAAGCCGTGCGTGGGCGCATCCGCGCCCCGCGATAACCCGCATCGTACAGAAACGGCCACACGCAGCTCAGCTACCAATCGAGTTGCACGAGGTCGTCTCGCACGACGACGCGCCCGTGGCAACGCACTGCCCGGAGGAGCTGCTCGTGGTCTTGCAGTTCGTGAAATCGCAA
>JANNOC010000139.1:0-2977 GCA_031398865.1 Gemmatimonadota bacterium
TACCCTCGACACACGCTACCGCATCGAGCGCGAGCTCGGTCGCGGGGGTATGGCGACGGTCTATCTGGCGCGTGATGTCAAGCACGACCGCCTGGTCGCCATCAAGGTGCTGCACCCGGAGCTCTCGGCGGAGTTGGGATCAGAGCGCTTTCAGCGCGAGATCCGCATGCTTGCGCGGCTCCAGCACCCGCACATTCTCACACTGTACGACTCGGGGTCGGCGGGCGAGTCGCTGTACTACGTCATGCCGTTCGTTGACGGTGAGACACTGCGCGAGCGCTTGGCGCGAACCGAGCGTCTTACATACGAAGAGGCGCGCCGCATCGCCTGCGAGGTGGCGGACGCGCTCGCGTATGCGCACGCCCACGGCGTCATCCATCGCGACATCAAACCCGACAACATACTGCTGATCGGGCAGCAGCCGGTCGTGGCGGATTTTGGCGTCGCGCGCGCCATTCACCGCGCGTCGGGGGAGCGAGTCTCCACGTCCACCGGCGAGCGCCGCGTGTCCGAGCCCGGACTCACCGTGGGCACCGCATCGTACGTCAGCCCGGAACAGGCGAGTGGCGACGCGCTGGACGGGCGCAGCGACATTTTCAGTCTGGGATGTGTGCTCTTTGAGATGCTCACCGGCGTGGCGCCATTCACCGGCCACTCGGCGCAGGCCGTGATCGCGCAGCGTTTCGTCGCGCCATTGCCGCGCGTGCGTCATTTGCTGGAGGATGTGCCGACGGTGCTCGATGACGCCGCGGCGCGCGCCATGGCGCCAGATCCTGCCGATCGTTTTCAGGGTGCCGAGGAGCTGGTGGCCGCCTTGCGCCGCGCCAGCCGATACACGGCGCCACTGTCCGCGCACCACTTCCAGGCCATTCGCAGCAACGCCTTCGCTGGCCTTCGGCGCGTCGCGTCGCGTGCCGCCCGCTACCTCAGGGAGCGTGCCGGGCGGACTCACAATGGGGGACAGGCATGACCGGAATTCCGGTGTTCTCGGACGGCAATGCACCGCTGCAGGCGTTGTCGTCCGCGTACGCTGGCGGTGATGCCACGGGGCGGAGGCGCACGATTGCGGAGCTCGAACAATCGCTGGCGCTGCTGCGCTCCGCGCTCGAATCCACGGCTGACGGCGTCCTCGTCGTCGATCTCGCGGGGCGCATCGTCGGCTACAATCAGAAGGTCGCCGACTTGTGGGGCATTGCTCCCGCGCTGCTGCAGGACGGTGGGGACCGTGAGATGCTCGAGGCCGCGTTCGCGCGGCTTCGTGATCGGAACGGGTTCTTTGATCGCGTGCGCGCGATCTACGCGCAACCGGACGACGAGAGCTTCGACGTCCTGGAGCTCGGCGATGGCCGAACGGTCGAGCGCTACTCCAAGCCACAGCGCATCAATGGCCACAGCGTGGGCCGCGTGTGGAGTTTCCGCGACGTCACCGAGCGGCGCAGCGCCGAGGTGCAGGCTCAAGAGCTGGCGCGCGAACAGGCGGCTCGTTCGGAGGCAGAAGCGTCCGAGCGCCGCGCCGCCTTCCTCGCTGAGGCAAGCCGAATTCTCAGCACCTCGTTCGACTATCAGACGACGCTGGCGACTCTCGCGCGTATCGCTGTGCCGACGCTGGCGGACTATTGCACGGTGGATATCGCGGACGACGACGGCACGTTCATCCGGCTCGGCAGCGCGCACGAGGACGCCGCGAGCGAGGAGATTTTGCGCGCCTCCGACGGCATCGAGCAGATATCGGCGACGCAGGAGCACCCCGTCATGCGAGTGCTCACCGGCGAGGGCGCGATCCTCGTACCGGACGTCAGCGACGAGATGATCAACTCGTCCTACACCAGCGAGCCGTCGCGGCGCGAGTCGGCGGCGCTATCGCCGCGCTCCCTCATCTGCGTTCCGCTGGTTGTGACCGGCGCTCCCTTCGGCGCGCTGACACTGGTGTCGTCGGAATCAGGCCGCCGCTTCGGGCCAGAGGACGTCGCGCTCGCCAGCGAACTGGCGCAGCGCGCCTCGCTCGCGATCGAGAATGCGCGTCTGTTCCATCAGGCGCAGCAGGCCAGTCGAGCGCGGGATGAGGTGCTGGCTGTCGTCGCCCACGACCTCAGAAATCCGCTGAACACCGTTTTGATGGCGACGGATCTGTTGCTGGAAACCGGCGTTGCCGACGGATCACGCGAGCAGCGCCAACTGCAGATGATCCGGAAAGCGGCGGAGCGCATGAACCGGCTCATTCAGGATCTGCTGGACGTGAAACGCATCGAATCGGGCCGCCTCACGGTGGATCCGCGCCCGGAAGGGGTCGCGCAGATCCTCACCGACGCCCTGGACATGCTGCGCCCCATCGCTCGCGGGAGTGCGATTCAGCTCGACAGCACGGTGGAGGACCAGTTGCCGGCGGTCATCGACTTGGCCCCACCCCCGCCCCAATGTTAGCCTTGTAATCTCGGATGTCCAACGCCCCTCCTCTAAAAGATCGCCTTCACAACGCCGCCAAAATCCGCGAACTCGAACAAGCAGTGCAAATGGGCGCCGTCGAAACCGTCATCGCCGCCTTCACCGATCCGTACGGCCGCCTAATGGGCAAGCGTTTCGACGCCGATTTCTTCCTCGAAAATACCGCCCACGCTGGCACCCACGCCTGCAACTATCTCCTCACCGCCGACATGGAAATGGAGCCCACCCCCGGCTACAAATTCGCCAACTGGGAACTCGGCTACGGCGATTTCCATCTCATCCCCGATCTCAACACTCTAAAGATCCTCTCCTGGCAGGAGAAAACAGCCTTCGTCCATTGCGATATCCCCGTCTCCGTCGCCCCGCGCTCCATCCTCCAAAAGCAGTTGCAAAACGCGAAGGATCAAAATCTCGAAGCCCTCGGCGCCTCCGAACTCGAATACTACGCCTACCGCGAAACCTACAAAAAAGCCGCCAAAAAAGGCTACGAAAAGCTCGAACCCATGGGCTGGTATCTGGAGGATTACAACCTCCT
>JANNOC010000150.1:0-3378 GCA_031398865.1 Gemmatimonadota bacterium
GCGACGTTCACGACGATGGCGCCGCGCGGCAGCCGATCGAGCCGATCGGCCCCGATGAGCGCGTGAGTATCAGGCGTCGAGGGGGCGCACAGGACAAGGATGTCCGCCTCTCGCAGCTCCGCGTCGAGCTGATCGGGCCCGGCAATTCGGGCGAACCCGTCCGGTGCCCCCAATTCAGGTCGCCGGCGAATGCCCGTACACCGAACGCCGAACGCGGTGAGGCGACGCGCAATCTCGCGCCCCAGTCCGCCCGCGCCCACGATGAGCGCGCGGCACTCGCCGAGTTCGCGAATGGGCGAATCCTCGGCCACAAACGGCGCCTTGTCCCAGACACCGCGCCGCTGCAGATCGAGCGCCGTATCCAGCTGCCGCGTGAGATGCAGCACCCCCGCGAGCACGTGCTCCGCGATCGGCACGGCGTGGATGCCGGCGGAGTTGGTCAGCTGTACGTCGCTCGCGAGGATTTCCGGAAAGAGAACGCTTTGCACTCCGGCCGCCGCGGAGTGAATCCAGCGCAGCGCTTTTGCGTGACGAAAGAGGTCACGGGACATGCCGAACCCCAGGTACACCTCGGCGTCAGCAATCGCGGCGATGACTTCGGCGCTCGGCACGGCGCCGCCGTCTCCGTCGGACACCGAGGGCGCGCGCACGACGCGCACCTCCCACCCCGGGGGAGCCGCCGCGCGAATGGCGCGCTCGCCCTCGGGCGGAAGTGACCAGTTGCGCGACTGCGCAATAAGATCAACGACGAGCGGCCGCACGTGCTCAGTCGAACTGCACGCTGAGTACGTCGTGCCGCTTCATCAGGACCGCGGTGATGACATCATACTGGCGCGCGGGGCCGACGAGCTTCACCTCGAAGGTCCGATCCTCCGGATGGTCGAAGATCTGCTTGGACTGCACCCGGATGCTGGACGCGGCGAGAACCTGTTCGATGTCGTCGAAATCCGTGTCGCGCACGGTGCGGATCGTGCCGCTCACGACGCGACGCGCGCGCAGCAGCTTCCTCTCGACGTCGCCCAGGCCCGCGAGCACCAGCGTCACGAGAATCGCCGCGGCACCGCCTTCGTAGTAGTGACCCGCACCGACCGTGAGTCCGATGGCCGCGACGATCCAGATCGTAGCGGCAGTGGTCAGTCCCAGGACGGCGCCCCGCGCCTGCATGATCGTGCCGGCGCCGAGGAAGCCGATGCCGGAGACGACCTGCGCCGCGAGGCGCGCGGGGTCGCCCACGCGGACGCCGTCCACGGTCGACACCCCGATGGACAGATCCATCAGCAGCGCGGAGCCGACACAAATGAGAATGTTGGTGCGCAGCCCGGCGGGTTTGCCGGACATTTCCCGCTCGAGCCCGATCGCCCCCCCCAGCAATACGGCGAGCCCGATCTTGGCAACCAGATCCAGCCGAAATGCGGCGACAGTCTCGGCCGGCAACTGCGCCAGCGTGAACAGGGCAGCCCAGTGTGTGATCATGCGAGTCCCATGCGCTCCTTTACGTCTCCCATCGTCTGCTGCGCGATCGTGCGCGCGCGCTGCGCGCCGTCCACGAGCGCATCGCTCACGATCTCGGGCTGCGCCCGAATCTCCGCGGCGCGCGCGCGTATGGGCGCGAGCTCCTCATCCATGGATGCATGCAGCACCTTCTTGCAGTCGAGACAGCCCCAGCCCGCGGTGCGGCACTGCGTGGCGACCAGCTCCACGGTGGGGGGCGCGCTGAACGCCTTGTGCAGCGTGTAGATGTTGCACACTTCCGGCGTGCCGGGATCCGTGCGCCGGACACGCTTCGGATCGGTGACCGCGGGACGCAGCTTCTCCCACACCTGCTCCGAGCTTTCGAGCAGCCCGATGGTATTGTTCATCGACTTGGACATCTTGCTCTGACCATCGAGGCCCATGATCCGCCGGGTCGGCGTCAGCAACCCCTTCGGCTCGGGGAAATATCCCAGCGGCTCCGTCGGCGCGTACAGCGCGTTCCACTTTCGCGCGATGGTACGGGAGAGCTCCAGGTGCTGCAGCTGGTCGTCACCCACCGGGACCGCATCCGCGCGATACAGCAGGATGTCGGCGGCCTGCAGGACGGGATACGTCAGCAGTCCCACGCTCACGCTTTCCTGCCGTTGCGCTTTCTCCTTGAACTGTGTTTGACGCTCCAGCTCCCCCAGCGGAGCGACCGTGTTGAATATCCACGCCAGCTCGGTATGTTCCGGCACCATTGACTGCACGAAGATCGTCGCCGTGCCAGGGTCGAGGCCGGCCGCGAGCAGCGACACCGCCATCTCCCGGCGGCGGGTCACCAGGTCCAGCGGATCATAGGCCACCGTGATCGCGTGGTAGTCCACGATACAGAAAAACGAGTCGAACCGCCGTTGCAGCTCGACCCAGTTCTTCACCGCGCCCAGATAGTTTCCGACGTGCAGCTCGCCCGACGGCTGAATCCCGCTGAAGACACGTACCATCGCCGCAAAGTATGAGTCGGAAAAGAGCGGGGCAAGCAGTCGCGCACGCGCTCGGCGTGAGCGACGGCGCGCGTCTGCTGGAGGTCATGACAGCGGCGGCGCGCGAGGCGGCCGCGTATATCGCGACGCGTGCGCCCGAGGCGCGTGACATCGAGTGGCGTACGAAGACGCCCAGCGATTTCGTGAGCGATGTGGACACGGGCGCCGAGGCGTTGATCCGGGATGTCCTGCTGAGGGGCGCATACGCGCATGCGGCGTTCCTCGGTGAAGAATCCTCGCCCAGTCAGGGCGCCGGTGCCGGCCTCACCTTCGTGGTGGACCCGCTCGATGGCACCACCAACTTTCTGCACGGGTATCCCACGTACAGCGTTTCCATTGCCGCGCTCGTGGATGGCACGCTAGTCGCTGGAGTGGTGCACCACGTCGTCACGGGCGAAGTGTCGGTCGCGGTCGCGGGCGAGGGCGCGTACGGCGACGGCGTGCGGCTGCGCGTCTCCGACATCGACGATCCCACGCGGGCGTTGATCGGCACGGGCTTTCCGTTCAAGCATCACGACCTGCTCGAACCGTACATGCGACAGTTGCCGCGAATGCTCCGCGGCACGTCGGGCGTGCGGCGCGCCGGATCGGCCGCCCTGGATCTCGCCGACGTCGCGCGCGGGCGCCTGGACGGATTCTGGGAGCTGCGTCTCGCACCGTGGGACGTAGCGGCGGGCATCCTGCTCGTGCGCGAAGCGGGTGGCCTGGTCACCGACCTCGCAGGCACCGATGCGCGGGTGGCCGACGGCGCTATCGTCGCGGGAAGTCCCGCACTGCACCCATGGCTGTTGCGCACGCTGCGCGATTGATTCGTCCCGACCCCTGATAGCCGTTCCCGGTTCCCGGTTCCCCGTTCCCGCTGCCCGCAATGAAACTCGTCGAG
>JANNOC010000162.1:0-1754 GCA_031398865.1 Gemmatimonadota bacterium
GTCGATCCCGCAGTGGTACGCGATAAGGTCGTGCTGATTGGGGTCGCGGCAGAAAGCGTCAAAGATCATTTCTACACCCCGCACAGCCGCGGACTCCAGGCAGATCAGCAGTTCCCCGGTGTCGCAATTCACGCGCACATCGTGAGCCAGCTGTTACGCATCGGCCTGAACGACGCAAGGCCCATGGTTACTCTGCCACGTCTGCAAGCTACGCTCTGGATCCTGATTTGGAGCGCGGCCGGGGGCGTGCTGGGACTTTGGGTCAGGTCGCCTTGGCAATTTTCGCTGATCGTGGCTGGAGGCGCGGGGTGCCTCGCGTTATTCGCGTATTTCGCCTTTTCGAGCGGATGGTGGATCCCGCTGGCGCCGGCTGCCTCGGCATGGGTGGCGTCCGCTATGATCGTCACCGCCTATGAGTCGTACCGGGAGTCATCGCAGCGAGCGGCCCTCATGCGGCTCTTCTCCCGCAACGTTTCCAAGGAAGTCGCCGAGACCATCTGGCAGCGTCAGGACGAGTTCCTGGACGGTGGGCGCCCGCGCACCGAAGCTCTGACCGTGACCGCTCTGTTCACGGATCTGATGGGATTCACCGCCGTGTCGGAAAAGGTCGGCCCTGAAGCGCTCATGGAATGGCTGAACGAGTATATGGGTCCGATGGCGGAGCAGGTGAGTAAACATGGCGGCGTCATCCGGCAGTATGCCGGCGATTCGATCGTGGCTCTATTCGGCATTCCCGTCCCGCGGCGTACCGAAACCGAAATCGCCCAGGACGCGGTAAATGCCGTGGCCTGTGCGCTGTCAATGGAGGAGACCCAGCGCAGCCTCAATCGCCGCTGGGCTGCTCAGGGCCGCCCCAGGACGGGTATGCGGGTCGGGATCTTCACCGGCCCAGCCGTGGCCGGCATCCTCGGCAGCGCCGAGCGATCCGAGTATGTCGTGGTCGGGGACACGATGAATACAGCCGCGCGTCTGGAGAGCTTCGATAAAACCCTGTATCCACCCGACCTGGCCCAACATCCCTGCCGGATTTTCATCGGTGAAACCACCTGGAGATATTGTGGCGCACGTTTTTTGACTGAGCGGGTCGGGAACGTGCAATTAAGGGGCAAGGAACACTCAGTGGGGGTATACCATGTACTTGGATGGGCGCCCAATGGCGCGGCGCCACATTGCAGAGCGGAGGGCGACCATGCCTGAATCAAGCGTGTTGGCGGTGTTAGCGCTCGTCGCAATCACGATACCAACCCCTGGACATACGGCGGCAGCGGAGAAGCCGGAATCGTCCCTACCGCCGAGCACAGAGGCGCCGAGAACGGTGTCTGCTGCTGAAGGTTCAACAGCCGTGTACAAGCCGCCCATGCGAGGAGCCCCTGGCGGCCGGGTCGGCGGCGCCACGCGTGGCGCCGGAGGCTCGGGGTTCGTTCTATCTGTTCTGGCGCCCGATCATACTGGGCTTACTACGAGTGAGCATCCTTCCCTCTTTTGGTACATTTCAAGCGCAGCATCCTCGCCCGTGGAAATCACCGTACTCGACCCGCGCGTGGTCAAGCCGCTCATGCAAGTTTACTTGTCGCCCCCGGTGGCGGCCGGGGTCCATAGTATCCGCCTTGCTGATCACGGTATCCGCCTTCAGCCGGATGTAGCCTATCGCTGGTACGTAGCGGTGGTATCCAACGCCAAGCGCCGCTCCAAGGATATTCTTGCCGGAGGCGCGATCGAAAGGGTCGCCGCCCCCAACGAACTGCGCGCTGAGC
>JANNOC010000215.1:0-4407 GCA_031398865.1 Gemmatimonadota bacterium
TGCCCCCAAGATGAACACTCCCGAGGCCTCGAGCCTCCTGAAGGGCCGTGAGAGACCATCACGTCGATAGGCCGCCCGTGGACCGTGAGCAATCACCTCCAAGCGCAGCGGTCCTAATCGCCCGTGCGGCTTGACTACTCCCCAGGGAGTTGGAATCAACCGCAGAGCAACGCTTGCTGTGAAAACATTCCACGATCTACCTGACCTTCGCTTCTCTGCTGCATCGCGTGCGATGCGGTGGACACTCGTCGGTGCCGGTTGCGGTGATTCACCGTCAACCGACCGGCAGCACCACGTCCACTTGTAAGGCACGCCAAGAAAATCGCTGGCGACTAGAGCGTAGGGGCCACACTCGTTCCCATCCCGAACACGATCGTTAAGCCCTACAGCGCCGATGGTACTCCGTCCGAGAGGACGCGGGAGAGTAGGCCGTCGCCGGCACCTCATCAGAAGAGCCACCCACCCGGGTGGCTCTTCTGCGTTTCGCACAGCGTCGCGCCGGAAACCGGCGCCCTCGAGCGACCCCGGCTGCCCTGCACAGCTTCGACGCCGCGCACATGTCGGTGACGTCCGCTGTCGTCCGCTTCTTGCGCATTGCGGCCGACATGCCTTCCCGTTCTGCAAACGTACTGGGATCGTCCGCCGCGCTCCTGGGAATTCCGAGTGCCATGCTCCTGCGCTCCTGGCGCGGCCGTCAGGTCGCTGAACGACTGGCCGCTGCGGCGCTGGAGACGCTCCTCAACGCCATTGACATCAACGACCCGTCGACGGGTGCGCACGTCCGCCGCGTCACACGCTATGCACTCATTCTCAGCGACAACGCCGGCTTCGACGCGGCCATGCATCGTGCCGTCGAAAGGGTCGCGCTGTTTCACGACATCGGGAAGATTCACGGCGCACTCTTCGACATCCTGCACGACCCCGCCGCGCTGACCGCGTCAGAGCGCCGCACGATTCGACTGCATCCCGCGCATGGCGCCGCCGTCCTAGGGCCGATCGCATCGTTCTATCCCGACCTGGCAAAGGGCGTCCTGTCCCATCATGAGCGCTGGGATGGACGCGGCTATCCGCGGCAGCTGAAGGGGCGACGTATTCCGCTGACCGCTCGCGTCGTGTCCATTGCGGACGTTTTCGACGCGATCACGCAACGTCGGGCTTATCGGGGAGCGCGCTCGAGCCGCGAGGCGGCCGCGGTCATTCAGAATGGAAGGGGAACGCAATTCGATCCCGAGCTGGTGGATCTCTTTCTCTTTCCGCCGGTGCTTGAAGAAATCTCTCTGGCCATGGAAGCCGCCAATCAACCGGCGCGCGCCACACGCAACCGGCGACGCGGTAAGCATGGCGACGTCAGCGACATCGAGTTCCGCTGGCGCACCGCGAGCATTGCTGCACCGACCAAGCGACGCGCCGCCGCAGGGACGCGCTGACAGGCCGACCCCCGTTTGAGCGCCGCCTACTTCCGCGGCGTGCGCGACGTGGGAGCCGAGGCCCGACTCTTCGCCGCGGCGCGGCGGATCTCGGCGGCTGCACGCGAGTGCTCGGCGAACGTGTTGCGGAACTCGTGATGCCCGTCGGGATGCGCCACGAAGTAGAGATACGAAACGCCCGCCGGAAACAGCGCCGCTTGCATGCTCGCGGCGCCGGGTGAAGCAATCGGGCCGGGCGGGAGGCCGGGGTATTTGTACGTGTTGTAGCGCGACTCGATCTCGAGATCGCGATACAGCACGCGCCCGGTATGCCGGCCGCGCGCGTATTGCACGGTGGGATCCGCTTGCAGCAACATCCGCTTTTTCAGCCGATTGTGGTACACGGCGGCGATCACGGGCCGCTCCTCGTCGAGTCGCGCTTCCTTCTCGACAATGGACGCGAGGGTGAGCACGTCGTGACGCGACAGCGCGAGCGTCTGTAGCCGCTCGTCCCACTCGTCCTCCCACTTTTCCTGGAATCGCTTGGTCATCACGCGCACCGCCCCCCGTGCGGTGGTCCCATCGCCGAAGGTGTAGGTGTCTGGAAAGAGATAGCCTTCCAGCGTCGGTGCGGGGACGTCCAGCGCGCGTCGCAGCGCGGTATCGCGCACGGCGGCTTCCACCGAATCGCTCGGCACGCCAAGGGTGCGCGACAGGAGCGGCACGATGGCCTGCAGCGCGAACCCCTCGGGGATCGTCACGGTCCGCACGAGGCCGCGCCCCTCAGTCAGCGCCTCCACGATGTACGGCCAGTTCGAGCCTCGCGGGATGCGATACGTCCCGGGGCGCAGCTCCCGGTCACGGCCGCCGAGCGTCGCATAGAAGCCGAAGAGGCGCGGCGACGTCACCAGTCCCACACGCTCGAGCGAGTCAACGGCTTCGCGAAAACTCGCACCCGCCGGAATGACGACGCGAATGGGTGCCCCCGTACCGGCCACCGCGTCACCGCACCCGCCGAGCGCCAGGCTGATCAGCAGGAGGGCAGGCACACGGACGCGAGAGCCAATCACGGGATTACTCCGGAAGGTTGAGAGCGTGCTGCAGCAGCAGCGTGGCGGCGAGCGCGTCCACATCACCCTTGCGTCCACGCGTCGAGCCCCCCATCTCGCGGATGGCGCGCAGCGCGGCGGCGGTCGTGAAGCGCTCGTCTACCAGACGCACCGGCAGCCGCGTGCGTTTCTCGAGCTCCGCGGCAATCGCGCGTGCCTCGAGGCACCGCGGCGTCTCCGCGCCGTTCTCGTCCAGCGGGAGCCCGACGATGAATCCGACCGCGTCGAGCGCTGCCGCCCGCGTCACGATGGCGGCGATGGGGGGGCGCTTGCCTGCGCGTCGCGTGAGAAATCCCGCGGGCGAGGCGATCGTCCCGGTGGGGTCGCTCACCGCGAAGCCAATCCGCCGGTCGCCGATATCCACCGCAAGCAGCCGGCGAATGGACGTGGTCGAGCTCTCCATGGACGTAAGCTATGCACCGGTGCGGAGCCGCCTATCCCTGCGCCATCAACTGAAAGAACTCGCGATTGTTCTTGGAGCGCTGCATCTGCTTGAGCAGGAACTCGATGGCCTCCGGGGACGACATGTCGCCGAGGAAGTTGCGCAACAGATACACGCGATTGATCTCCTCCTGGTCGAGCAGGAGCTCCTCCTTGCGCGTCCCCGATCGGTTGATGTCGATCGCGGGGAACACTCGGCGGTCCGCGATCTTCCGGTCCAGGACGAGCTCCATGTTGCCGGTCCCCTTGAATTCCTCGAAGATCACCTCGTCCATGCGCGATCCGGTTTCCACCAGGGCGGTCGCCACGATGGTGAGCGAGCCACCACTCTCGATGTTGCGCGCGGCGCCGAAGAATTTCTTGGGCTTGTAGAGACCCGCGGCGTCCACGCCCCCGGACAGGATCTTCCCCGAGTTCGGTGCCACGGTGTTGTGGGCGCGTGCCAGGCGCGTGATGGAATCCAGGAGAATGACGACGTCCTTGCCGTGCTCGACCAGACGCTTGGCCTTTTCGATCACCATGTCCGCGACCTGAACGTGCCGGTCAGGCGGTTCGTCGAACGTCGAGCTGATGACCTCCGCTTCGGGAACGTTCGCGATCATGTCCGTTACTTCCTCGGGCCGCTCGTCGATGAGCAGGACGATGAGCGTCACCTCCGGATGATTCTCGGCGATGGCGTTTGCCATCTTCTGCATGAGGATCGTCTTGCCGGCGCGCGGCGGGGCCACGATGAGCCCGCGCTGCCCCTTGCCTAACGGCGACAGCAGATCCACGACGCGCATGCTGAGATCGCCGTTCGCGCGCTCCAGGCGCAGCCGTTCGTCGGGATACCGCGGTCGCAGATTGTCGAAGGCGATCCGGGCCTTGGCGGCGTCGGGGTTGTCGCCGTTGATGCTCTCGACCTTGAGCAGCGCCAGATACCGCTCCCATTCCTTCGGCGGCCGCACCTGTCCCTGCACGGTGTCCCCCGTCCGCAGGTCGAAACGCTTGATCTGCGACGGCGAGACGTAGATGTCGTCGGGCCCGGCGAGATAATTCCAATCCTGCGCCCTGAGAAAGCCGTAACCTTCGGGCAGAATCTCGAGCACGCCTTCGGCCTGCAGCATCGCCGACCCGTCGAGCAGTTTCTGCTCGATGCGATAGATGAGGTCCTGCTTCCGGAGGCCTGACGAGTTGGGAATGGTCAGGCTGTCGGCCAGGGCCAACAGCTCAGGAATCGACTTTTTTCGGAGTTCGGCGATGTCCACCGGAGGGTGATGGCAGATGGCGGATGGCAGATGTCGGACAACTTCCGACTCGAACGATCAGGTCCGATGAATGGACCAAGGGGATGGGCCGCACCTCCGAACAGATACGACGCTCGGAAGCGCCGCTGCCCTGGCTAGAGAAGGCCGGACCGGTTGCGGCGCTCGACGCCGCACCTCGGCGGCGCAGCCTGCCGATCGTCGCGA
>JANNOC010000267.1:0-2632 GCA_031398865.1 Gemmatimonadota bacterium
CGGCGGCATCACCGCCTGGCCATTCGGCCGAATTTGGTGGAGACCGTGTACCGGAATACGGGCGAGAAGCGCGAAGCCAGCGTGTTCGCGAAGGCGCGTGTGGGCAGCGGCCGCATGCAGCTGAGCGCTCCAATGGGAGCAATCTCGTCGCGGAAGTACATCGCGAAAACGTTGCCTCGCAGCCCAAGTGATCTCATCGAGTACGTCGCGCCCCCTTCCACATCCGACACGCGCTCAGGGCGCACGCGGTCGAGGGCTCCGACGAAGGCGACGTTGCTCGTGTCCACATTGTCGAATCCGGCGAACATATCGTTGCGCGCAGGCTCGCGGCTGGTGCGCCCCACCGATGCATACAACGAAAGCGCCGGCGTCGCGGCATAGGTGAGGCCCAGCTTGGGATTCCAGAAATCCCACCGGATGCGCTCCGATGTGATCCCGGCCTGCCGGTCAGGCACGTACTCAAACTCCGCTCCCCGCCGCTGCACGTCGGCGAACAGCTGCATGCGGCCGCTGCCCACACGCGCCTTCGCGAACACGCTGGCTTCGCGCTTCTCGCCCGTATTCCGGTACACGGTCTCCACCAAATTCGGCCGAATGGCCAGGCGGTGATGCCGCCGGTACGAATTGGCGTGCGCTCCGACATCAACGCTCACCGGCCCGCGACGCGCGTGCCACGTGGCGAATGCACCGGCGACCGCGGCATCCAGCCCGAAGTTCCACAGCTCCTCGCCAATCCGCACGTCGTAGTCACCGTCGCTGCGCACCGTATACGCGGTTGCGGAAACCGAGCTCTCCGCGCCAAGCGCGCGCGTCGCGGTGAGCCCCAGCAATTGCTGCCCGAAGTGGTCGCGTTCCTCGTCGGACAACGGATTGTGGCGAGGATCGCGGTCGATGATCGCCGCACCGGACGCGAGATAGGCGAGATCGTTGCGTGAATCTCCGATCGTTGCCGTGAGCTTGAGCAGCATGCGGGCGCCGACATATCCCGCACTCGCGAAGGCCGACGCCGACCGATTCCCGGAGTGCCGGCGATAGCCATCCGTGCGCTGCGCCGACGCGCGCGCGTACGCCGCAAAGCGGCCGGTCATGCCGGTTTGATACTCCGCGCTCGCCCGCGTGGAATTGAACGAACCAACACTTGCCTGAACTTCTCCGCCGCGCGACGCCGCGCCCAGCGCGATGGTCTCGAAGCTCACCGCGCCAGCGTACGACGCCGTACCGTTGGACGTCGTGCCGACGCCGCGCTGGATCTGAATCGACTCCATGCTGTTCGCGAAGTCCGGAAGATTGGAGGAATAGAACACTTGATCTTCTGCGTCGTTGAGCGGGATACCGTCGAGGGTGAGGTTGATCCGCGTTTGATCCATCCCGCGCAATCGCATGTACGTGTAGTTGCCGAATCCGCTGACACCCGCGTCGGAATACGCTGTTACACCGGGAGCCGTGGCGATCAGGAGTGGCACGTCCTGGCCAAAGTATCCCGACTCGAGCTGGGCTCGGTCGATCACCGTGCGTGACACAGGCGCGCCCGCCTCACCGCGCACAGCGGTGACGCTCACCGCCTCGAGCGATCGCGCCCTCGGCACGAGAAGAACGACCAACGCGGTGTCGCTCGTCGTTGCCGACAGCACAGCGGAAACGTACCCCTCTCGCGTAAAGCGCAGCCGCGCGCTCGCGCGCAACGGAATGGAGAAGCGTCCATCCCATCCCGTTCGCATCGCCTCGTCGCTCCCGATCGTCTGCACGACGACGCCACCTAACGGCTCGCGCGTCGTTGCGTCCTGTACCGTTCCGGCCGCGCCGAGCAATTGCGAAACGACAGCAACCACGAGCGTCAGCACGGTGTGGTGCCGCGGCGGCCGAGCGAGGCAAGCGAGTCGGTGGTCTGAGGCATCGCGGTGCTCCGGGGGCATGAATCCGGACAGGAGTCGGCACAAAAAACACAACGCGCCACCCACGGGTGGCGCGCGGACATGACTCCGGCACGACACGCCGCGCTCCCTACGCCGGTATGATCCGGATCAGGTTCCAAGGGACTGTCTCAACCCCGCGAGCGGGGTACCCCTGGCGGCACAACTGTAATGTACACCGGCTCTTCCAACGCGCAAACCAGTTCCCGCGTCCGTGCGGTCGGAGCGGCACGATCCTTCCTGCCACTGTCTCCGTCCGGTCCTCACCTGTACTCTCCCGGGAACAGCCCGGGAACAGCCCGGGACGTGCGCCACTTCACGATAGGACTTCGAATCATCGTTGCACCGCACTTCACGTTGCCCGCTCAGGGTCTGATGACGCAGTCCGCCATAGCATGTTCCCGCTCAGGAAACGCTGAGGCGGACGCGACGCGCGGTTCAGTGGCTTCCATGGCTGCAATCGTCTGCCTCATCCCCGAATAGACGTACGATGACGCGGGCACTGGAATTCGTCGGACGACTGGCGCGTGTGACCGAACGAGCGCAGGCCGCCAAGGCACTGGCGCGCGCGCTCGGCGCGGAGGATCTCCTTCTCTTCGTTGGTGACGCGACGCTCGACACCTTGGTGCCCGCGCCGGGGTTCCCACAGCTCGTGAGCGATCGAGCCGCATGGACCTCTCTCCTCGACGAGTGCCTTCGCACGGGCCGATGCGAGGGTCGAG
>JANNOC010000280.1:0-3349 GCA_031398865.1 Gemmatimonadota bacterium
CGGTACAGCTCATCGACCGCGCCGATTTGCAGCGCGTTGTTGGCATCGGCGCTGTAGGTGCGCACGATTGGCGCACTCGCATTCACGGACAGCGTTGCGGTCTGCAGCGTCTGCGGCGCCGTGGAGTCGGCGCGCAGTAGCACAACAATGACGGAACCCGTACGACGGCGAACGGCATCGCCGAGCGCCAGGAAACGATCACGCTGTGCCAGCAGATTGTCCTGCGACGACGTCAGTATCGCATCCAGTTGCTGCAACGCATTCTGCTCGCTGCTCATGAGCAGTGCCTGCGCCCGCTGCTGCATCATGTTGGCGATGACGCTCTCGATGCGTGCCTGCAGCTGCACGCGCTGGCCCTTGATGTCCGCGAGGTCCTTCTGCGACTCCTCGAGCTCCTTGAGAAGCTGCGCGCGTTTGCTCTTGTAGGCCTGCTGCTGTGGCGAGTCCTGCGCGACAACACGCGCGGGCAGTCCAAAGGCGATCACCGCGAGCGCCGCCAGCGCCATTCGCTTCATGGAAGTCATAACGTGAAAAGGTTCCGGGCTTGTGACGGGCGCTATTGCTGCGGGGGGCGCGTGGGATTCTGTCGCTCAATCTGCTTCAGCCGATCTTCGAGGCGACGCAGCGCCTCACGCTCCTGGCGCAACTCCCCCTCGGCCTGCGCGCGGCGCTGCTCGAGCTCGAGCAAGTTCTGCGCTTCGTACCGGTTGATCTCCAGCTCCAATGCCGCGACGCGCTGCTGACGACGTGCGATCTCCGCGATCAACTCCTGGCGGCGCTTGTTCAACGCATCCGCTCGGCCCTGCAGGAAATCTCCCTTGATCAGCGCAAAGATGTTGCTCTGCAATCCGATCGTAAAAGCGAGCTTGGAGTAGTTGTAGAAGGCCGAGGCATCGTTGCCCGCCTCCTGGCTCTTGCCGCCCGCGGCCAGTTCCGTCACATACAACCCCGCGCGCAAGCCGCGATAGTACAGTGAGCCCCCGAGGTTGAAATCCCAGGCGTTATGCTCCGCCATGAGGGTCAACACCGTGTTGGGGCCGGGCTCGAAGTCCGACTTCAGGCCGTAGAAGAGGCCGCCCGTGCTCCGCGCGGAATAGCGATCGCCCAATTCGCCATCGTCTTCGAACAACCCATTGCCATAGCCCACCGTCACGCTGAAGTTGACGTCCGGCCAGCTCGGGCGAATCTCGGCCAGCGAGACGCCCTTGGTCAGCACACCGTATACGCTATTGTTCGTCTTGAATCGGGTGTGCAGTGAATCCACCACGTGCCGCGCATCCGGATCATCGGCCGTCGGAGGAAGCAAGCTGTACCCTACGCCAAACCGATCGATGTTGCCGTACGGCCCGACGTTCCGGACCCCCACCGCAAAGGACGGAAGGAAGCGCGCGGCGCCTCCGCGGCCCCGGTAATCTTCTTCGCGCAGGATCAGCCCGCGTCCGAAGAATCCCTGCTCGGGATTACTCGAAAACGCGGCAAGTCCGACTTCGACCCGGCCCGCGAACGACATCGAAAAGGTGAGCTGCGAATTCAATTCGTCGCTGTAATTCAGCTTCGGAGCACTCGGGTCCACATCGAACTGCTTCCCCGAATAATTGATCGCGAAGTCGCCGGTAATCGGTGCGACCCACGCGACGGGGATGTCTATCAGCCCTGAGCCCCAATAGAGCGTCTGCGGGAAGTCCTGCTGCGCGTCGGCGCGCGACGCACCGCCGCAGACCAGCGCCAAGGCGGCCGCGGAGAGAAATCGTCGAGTCGAGAACATAGCTGTGATGGGCCTCATTACTGCGCTGGCGTGGTAGTGGACGACGACGGTGGCGTACTGGGCGGTGGCGTACTGGGCGGCGTCGGCTGATTGCGCTCGATCTCACGCAGCCGCTCCGTCGCCTTCCGGATTTCTTCGCGCTCTCCCTGCACCTGCTCGTCGAGCTCCCTACGCCGCCGATCAATATCGGCCAGCTCGCCTGCCTGAGCCTTGCGGAGCTGCTCTTCGAGCCGCGCGATCCTGCGTTCGCGCGCGGCGATCTCAAGACGCAGCCGTTCCTGCTCGCGCGTCAGTTCGGTAATGCGCGTGCGCAGCACGACACCGCGCGCGATATCACGGATGTTGCCGCTATAGCCAAGCGAGATGTTGAACTTCGTGTAGTTGTAGATGAAGTTGCCGGCGAGCGGCCCTACAGTGTTCTTGCTCGCGTCGCGCCCCCCCTCTTCCAGCTCCGTGCCGTACAGCCCGAGCGTGACCCCACGCCAATCCGCGACAACGCCCGCGTTGTAATCCCAGCCATCGTTCTCGGCGAGGATCGTGACCGTCATATTCAGCGATGGGTGCATCGTCACTCGCGTGCCGAGGAAGAGGCCCTCCGCGATCGTTCCGCGGCGGTTGTACGAGTCACCCAGCCCGCCGTCATCCTTGAAGATGCCGCTGCCCATTCCCACCGACAGGCTCATCATCGCCGGCGGCAGCCGCCCCATCACGCTCGACAGCGCGAAATCCTTCGTGAGGACGCCGTACAACGTCGGCGACGTGTCGAAGTCCTCGAAGTATCCCGGAATGCACTCCTCGTACGTCACACCTTCCAGGCAGATGTCGTGGCCGATCAGGAAGCGCTCCTCCTTGTCGTACGGACCGAGATTTCTGAATCCGATCGCCAACGCGGGGAGGAACGCGAACTGATTGTCCTTGAGCAGCAGTGCCTGGCCGAAAAATCCCCACTCGGGATTCTGGCTATACGCGGAGACGCCGAGTGACACGCGATTCCACCAGTGCGTGTCAATGGAAATGTTGGTGTTGAACAAGCTCGGCAGGCTGTGCTTGCTCTCGTCCGGGAACGACGGAATCGTCTTGCCTGACGTCTGGATAAACACCTCGGCCGATCGCGGCGCGATCCACGCCACCGGCGTGTTGATCAACCCGGTCCCGAAGTGCAGTGTCGATGGATACCGATCCCCCTGCTGCACCTGCTGAGCGTCCGCGGAACCCACTGCGACGAGCAGCGCCCACCCTGCACCGCAGAGCCATGCGAGAGCCGGCCGCCGCGTGCGCATGAGTCCTCCAAGACCTGGTGACCCGTACATTCCGTTCGCCATAATAATCGCTTCCGTTACTGGACGAGCGGCATCAACGTTCGGCCGCGGTGAATGGAGGCTAGCCTGCTCGCACGAGTCGACGCGCGTAACCGTTAGCGCCCCGAACGGTGCAAGAGACATGCCTTCCCCTATGATAGACTGCGAAGTGCGACGACTCATCGAACGACGCTCGACAAGCCGGGAAAAAACCCGCGCGGGACGCGGCATCTGCGCCGTATTCGCGCGCTCCGCCGACACGCCCTGTCAACGCTGACCGCTGCAC
>JANNOC010000313.1:0-4503 GCA_031398865.1 Gemmatimonadota bacterium
CCCCCCCTGAGCAAGGGGGGGTTGGGGGCCGCCGGACAGTATCCACTCGTATCACCGCTTCATGTGGGAGAATTTCTTCTCGCACGTGAATATCGCGCCGGAGAACGTGCACCTGCCGTCCGGGACCGCCGAGCGAGACGACGTGGACGGGATGGTGCGCCAGTACGAGGCGGAGATCGCTCGCGCCGGGGGCATTGATTTTCAGATTCTTGGAATCGGCAAGACAGGACACATCGGCTTCAACGAGCCCGGCTCGGGCGCGGAGAGCCGCACGCGACTCGTGTATCTCGACCATGTGACGCGCATGGATGCCGCCGCCGATTTCTTCGGCGAGGCGTACGTGCCGCGTGAGGCGATCACGATGGGGATCGCCACCATTCTGGAGGCGCGCGAGATCGCGATTCTCGCCACCGGCGAACACAAGGCGTCCATCGTCAACCGCGCGGTGGAAGGCGACGTGGACGTCGAGGTCGCGGCGACGTTTCTCCAGAGTCACCCCAATACGACCTTCTATGTGGATCGCGCCGCCGGCGCGGAGCTGACAAGTGTGGCGACGCCGTGGCTGCTGGACGAAGTCGAGTGGACACCCGAGCTCGCCTTTCGCGCCGTGGTGTGGCTCTCGCGTCAGACAGGGAAAGCACTGCTCAAGCTCGAGCAGCGCGACTACGCGGAACACAAGCTGTCCTCGCTGGTGGCGCGCTACCACTCCCCCGGCGCCGTGAACGGTGAGGTTTTCAACTTCCTCGGCGCGAAGATTCGCGGAAAGAGCAAACTTCCGCGTGACAAGCGCGTGATCGTCTTCTCGCCGCATCCCGACGACGATGTTATCTCGATGGGGGGCATTCTGCGGAAGTTCGTCGAGAATGGGAACGCGATCACGGTCGCGTACATGACGAGCGGCAACATTGCCGTGTTTGACCACGACGTGCGGCGCTACGTGGATTTTCTGGAGCGGCTGGAGCGCGATCGAGGGATCGGTGGCGAGGCGACTCGCACCTTCGCCACGCGGGCGCACGCCTTTCTCGCGAGCAAGCGTCCTGGCGACGTGGATATCCCGGAGGTGCAGGACGCAAAGCGGCTGATTCGCGAGTCCGAAGCGGTGAGCGGTCTCGAGGTCATGGGGCTGGGCAAGTCGAACGCGCGCTTTCTCAATCTGCCTTTCTATCAGACAGGCAAGGTGCGCAAGGATCCCATCGGCCCGGCCGACGTGGCGATCGTGCGCGTGCTGCTGGAAGAGATCGATCCGCAGATCATCTTCGTCGCCGGCGATCTGTCCGATCCGCACGGCACGCACCGCATGTGCAAGGAGGCGATCGATGCGGCGCTCGCGGAGCTGCCGCGGGAGCGGAGGCCCGAAGTGTGGTTGTATCGCGGGGCGTGGCAGGAGTGGCCGGTTACCGAAGCCACCTTTCTCGTCCCGATGTCCCAGGAAGAGCTGCGCCTCAAGATTCAGGCGATCTTCAAGCACCAGTCGCAAAAGGATTCTGCCCCCTTTCCGGGACAGGACGAGCGGGAGTTCTGGCAGCGCGTGGAGCAGCGCAACATGGAGACGGCCGCGTTTCTTAACCGGCTTGGTCTCGCGGAGTATTTCGCGATGGAGGCGTACGTCGTTGAGGAAGAGTGAGTGGTCGGGTTGGGGAACTGCGAGTGCTCGGTTGTCAGTTGTCAGTTCTCAGTGTCGCGGTATACCGTGATAGACCATCTGACTGACTGCCGACTGCGATAGCCGACGCCCGACAGCTCGTGTCGCCCGTACTCCCACCGCTCTTCCCTACGCTCGCGCACGCTCTCCCGAAAATGGGTTGCTTGCTCCCCCTTGGCGAGGGCTGTACTATAGCCGGGCGCGGCCCAGCAAGATGCTTGCACTTGGCGCTGACGCTCCCGGTTCTCGGTCAGGATGGCAGATCGTTACAAGGGGGATACCCATGAAGCACGCAGTATGGTTCGAGTCCACCATCATCCCGTTGGTCTTTCGTTCCCAAACCGCGGTCGTCGTGTTTGCCGCGATGGCATTCGCGCTTGCCCCGCCGCTCGGCGCGCAACAGGCCGGCGTGATCTCAGGCGTTGTCACCGGCGCCAACGCGCAGCCGCTTCCGGAAGCGCAGGTCCGCGTGGCGGGCTCGGCGCTCGGAGCACGAACCGATGCCAGTGGCGAGTTCCGCATCGCGGGACTTGCAGGCGAGCAGGTCACTATCGAGATCCGGCGGCTCGGATACCGCATGGATCGCCGCGTCGTCCGCGTCGGAGACACGAATCTGCGCATCACGCTGACCGAGCAATCTGTCGCGCTCGATGCCGTCGTGGTCACAGGCACCCCGGGGGGTCAGGCCAAACGCGAGCTGGGCAACGCCGTCACAACGATCAACGCCGCCCAGGCGAAGGAAATCGCCCCGATCAACAGCGTGCAACAGCTGCTGAACGGGCGCGCTCCGGGCGTCTTCATCAACAGCGCGACGGGCAATGTCGGCGCGGGCGCGCGGGTTCGCATCCGCGGGTCGTCCAGCGTGTCGCTCTCCAACGAGCCACTACTCTACATTGACGGCGTCAGAGTGTCTAACGCGCCCGCGACGGGACCGCTGAATCAGGGGTTTTCATCGGCGTCCATCTCGCGCATGAACGACATCAACCCGGACGAAATCGAGTCCATCGAGATCATCAAGGGGCCCGCCGCCGCGACGCTGTACGGGACGGAAGCGTCGAATGGCGTCATTCAGATCATCACGAAGAAGGGAACGACGGGCGCACCGCGCTGGAGCTTCGCGAGCCGGCTTGGCACGAACTATCTACGTGATCCCGAAGGACGCTGGCCCGTGAATTACAACACCGTGCCGCGCCCCGGCGGACCTGCGGGTGCGCTCGATACGGTCGCGATCGATATCATCGACCTGGAGAATGCACGCGGCACTCCCGTGTTCACGAATGGCGCGGTACGCGAGTATGATCTCAGTGCGAGCGGCGGCTCCAGCCTGTTCACGTACTTCGCGGCCGCGGGTATCGAGGACAGCGAAGGCATCGAGCCCACCAGCACGGTGGAGCGCTATTCAGGACGCCTCAACCTGACGGTCGTTCCGAGCGCCAAGTTCAACTTCGGCGCGAACCTCGGTTATGTGAACGGCAATACGCGGCTCCCATGCGAGGCCGGATGTGGCGGCCGCGCCCTGGGAACGCTGTGGGCCAATGCGCGCAACGCCGTTCCGCTTGCCGACGGGCGGGAGAATCCGCGGCGCGGTTTCAACTCGGGCACGCCGGGGATGTACGACGAGCTCGTCCAGTTCTGGCAGGGGCTGAATCGGTTCACTGCCGGCGTGCAGCTCAACCACCAGCCGCTCACCTGGCTGAAGCATCGGCTCAGCGCCGGTACCGACCGCGTGAGTGAAAACGACAATTTCCTCGGACTGCGCACCGAAGACTCGCTCAGCAAAGTGGTCTTCGGCTCCGGCGCGCTGGGCGCGCGCTCGATCAATACCCGGCAAGTCAATTCCTACACGCTGGACTATTCGGCGTCGGGCGTCTGGGACGCACGCCGGGATCTCGTGTCCACCACGACGGTCGGCGGACAGTATTACCGGAGCAGCACCGGCTTTCAGTTCTCGTCAGGCGCCATCTTTCCAACGGTGGGGCTGACAGCGCTGTCGGCGACGACGACGAACAGGACGACGTCCGGCGACGCCGAGCAGGACGCCACCCTCGGCTTTTTCGTGCAGGAGCAGCTAGGTTGGCGGGACCGCCTGTATCTCACCGCGGCGGTCCGTGCCGACGACAACAGCGCGTTCGGCCAGAATTTCGACCGCGTCTACTATCCCAAGTACAGTGCGAGCTGGGTAGTGAGTGAAGAGCCGTTCTGGCGCTGGCCGGTGCTCAATGCCGTTAAGTTGCGTGCGGCGTACGGAGAATCAGGCAAGCAGCCGATCACCTACTCGGCGCTGCAGACGTTCGCTCCATCCACGGGGCCGGGAGACGTTGCGACGGTGACGCCGCAATTCCTCGGGAATGCCGATCTCGGTCCGGAGCGCAGCAGGGAGCTGGAGATGGGCTTCGATCTGGGAGCACTGGATGATCGGGTGGGCCTGGAGCTCACCTGGTACAACAAGCGTACTACCGACGCGATTCTCGACCGGCAGCTCGCGCCGTCCGTCGGCATCCCGGGCACGCAGCCGTTCAACGCGGGCGCGATCCGTAACTGGGGCGCCGAGGTGATGCTGCGGGCGACCCCGGTCATTCGCGGTCCGGTGCAGTGGGACGTGACTTTCGGGCTGGGGACCAATGACAGCGAGATCCAGAGTCTCGGCACGTCGCGCGAGATCCTTGACCTGCGACGTCAGACAGCCTGTCCCGGGTACATCCCGGGAACGAGCGACCCGTCCACGGTCAGGCCAGGCCGGCTGTCGCTGTCGCCGCGCCTGCCGGCACACTGGCCCAGCGTGGAAATCCGCCTGAAGCTGCAGGAACGCGAAATCACCGTGCACTGGCAGCGCGAGCGTGATTCCAGATGGCTGCAAGAGG
>JANNOC010000322.1:0-3412 GCA_031398865.1 Gemmatimonadota bacterium
GTAATGTCGGTGCTACCGCCGGCCGGAAAGGGCACGATCAGCCTGATCGGCTTGGAAGGCCAGCTCTCGGCGGCGAACACCGGGAACGCGGCCAGCCCCAACAGCACTACACCGCCGATCGCGGCCGTGGAATTTCTCGACATGATTTCCTCCTTGTTAGCGTTGTCGCACCCACTCGACGAAGGCAACTCACCCTGTCCAGCTCGACTGTCCGGGCGATCGCAACGTGTTCGCACCGATTCTACGCCCCACACCAGCCTCGTCACCCACGCACTTCTCACGCCGCGCGTTTGACGCTCCCCAGACCCCGTCCTATAGTTCCAGATAGTGAGACGGCGTATGTGGTCGTGCCGCAGCCGATCCGATTGCGCCCGGAGGAGCAGTTCGTTCCAACCACAGGGATTCGACGGGAGGCGCCTATGAAGGTGGCATGGCTCGCATTGTCGTTGTACTGTGCAACCACGGCGATGGCGGCCGCGCAAGCGGATCCGGCACCTGGGTTCCCCTCGAAGCCGATACGGTGGATCGTCGGATTCGCGCCCGGCGCGTCGAACGACGTCATTGCCCGCACGGTTGCCGCACGCCTCACCGAAATCTGGGGACGCCAGATCATCATCGACAATCGTCCCGGCGCGGGTGGCATGATCGGCGGTGACATCGTCGCGCGCGCCGTGCCGGATGGTTACACGGTGCTGCTCGCCACCGGCGGACCGAACATCGGCAATCCGCTGCTTTCGAAGAAAGCACCCTACCGCGTCGAGGATTTCTCGTTTGTGGCCATTGCGGCCGCCACGCCTATGGTCCTCATCGTCACGCCGTCGTTTCCGGCGAGCACGCCGCGCGAATTCGTCGACTACCTCAAGGCGAATCCCGGCAAGGTCAATTGGGCCTCGGCGGGCGTCAACAGCACGCCCCACGTCAGCATGGCGATCTTCACCGCTGCCACCGGCGTGAAGCTGACCCACGTGCCCTACAAGGGCGCGGCGCTGGCATTGATCGACATCCTGAGCGGCGCGGTCGCCGGCATGCATACCTCGCTCGCGTCCGCCGAGGCACAGATTCGGTCGAACCGTGTGCGCGTGATCGCGGTCGCGGGCTCGAAGCGCTTGGCCGCGATCCCCGACGTGCCGACGCTCGCGGAGGTCGGCATCAACAATGCGGAAGCGCCCAACTTCTACGGCATGGCGGCGCCGCCGCGCACGCCGCCAGCGATCGTGAAGAAGCTCAACGCGGGCGTCAACGAGGCGCTCGAGACGCCGGAGGTGCGCCGTCGCCTGGGCGATCTCGGCATGGAGATTGTCGGCGGCTCGCCCGAGGAGGCCACGAAGTTCGTGATGACACAGGCCGCGCGTGTCCGGGGATTGATCAAAGCGGGCGTTTTGACGCCCGAGTAGCCGCGCGGGTCGATCGCGTTCAAGGGGGCTTTGGGCAAGAAGTGACGATCCCGAGCGCACGCCACCGTAGAAATTTCCGCCGGCACTTGGACGCCTGCGTCTAAACTTCAGGATGCTTGGAACAACATCAGCCACACGAGGAGTACCACTCATGCCTGCCAGCGCCACCACTCAACCCATTCCCCCTGCCGCGAAAGCCGAGCTCACGCCCACCGGCAAGCTGCGCGCGGGCATCAATTTCCAGAATCAATTGCTCACGACCCTGGGCCCGAAAGGCGAGCAGGGCGGGGTGGCGGTCGAGTTTGCGCACGAGCTCGCGCGCAGGCTCGCCGTGCCATTGGAGATCATCCCGTACAAATCGGCTGGCGCACTCGCAGATTCCGTGAGCACCGGAACGTGGGAGATTTCGGTGCTCGGCGACGAGCCGGCGCGTGCCAAGGTCATCGCGTTCGCCACGCCGCTTACGGAAATCGAAGCGACCTACCTGGTGCCGGCGGGTTCGACGTTACGCAGTGTCAGCGAAGTCGACCGCTCCGGCATCCGCATCGTTTCGCCCGCGAAAAGCGCGTTCGATCTGTATCTGAGCCGGACCATCCAGCACGCGCAGTTGGTGCAGATCGAAGGAATAAAGGCGGCCCAGGAACACTTTGTCCGCGAAAAGCTCGACGCCCTGGCTGGCCTAAAGCCGAGCTTGCTTGAAATTGCACCCACGCTGCCCGGCTCACGGATTCTCGATGGCAATTTCACCGTCGTTCGGCATACCGTGGGCATGCCCAAAGGGCGGGACACGGCGGCCGCGTACCTGCGCGATCTGGTCGAGGACGTCAAAGCGTCGGGGCTGGTGGCCAAGTGGATAGAGAAGAGCGGCGTGAAGGGATTGTCGGTTGCGCCGGCAGCAGGGAAATAGCTCCGAGTACCCAGGAGACAAAGCACGCGGCAGCAGTCGGAAGTGTACACCGACCTCTAGTGTTGAATGCGAGCGGCCGAGGCGGTGAAACTCTGGATTGGCTTACGCGCATCACATGAAGGACGCGCGCTTCACTTGTTGAACTGGATGCACTCTTCGCCTCCCTCCAACACCGCGCAGCCCTATGCTGAGAGTTTGGCTGTGGGGCTTGCGCCGCCAATCAGGCCAGCCGACGGGCCATCGCTGCCTGCAACAACCCGCCACCTTGATTTACGTTGTAGACCCAACCTAAAATAACGCTCGCGCTTGTTATAGGTTGTGCACCCGCCCATGCACCGACCCGCACCCGGGCATTACGTCAACGTCTCGACGGCCGGCGAGCCGTTCAAGGCGTTCGTGCCGGCACCGCTGCCGCCGGCGCCGCCGGTGGTGTGGTCGCCCGCGCTGCGGCTGCGGTTCGATGCGGCGCTCGTCGCGCTCGGGCGGCTCGATGCCGTCACGGCGCTGCTGCCGAATGCCGCGCTACTGCTCTACAGCTTCGTGCGCAAGGAGGCGGTGCTGTCCTCGCAGATCGAGGGTACGCAGTCGTCGCTCGCAGACCTGCTGCTGTACGAGATCGACGAGCAACCCGGTGTTGCCGTGGAGGATACGCGCGAGGTGAGCCGTTGCGTGGCGGCGCTGGAGCGCGGTCTGAAGAAGTTGCGGGGGGGGCTGCCGTTATGCACGCGGCTCATGTGCGAGATGCACAAGGTGCTGCTGACCCATCCCCGCGGCCGCGGCAAGACGCCGGGCGAGGTCCGGCGCTCGCAGGTCTGGATCGGCGGCACGCGGCCGGGCAACGCAGCCTTCGTGCCCCCGCCGGCCGACGCCGTGCCGGATTGCCTCAAGCAGTTCGAGCGCTTTCTCAACGACGAGCCCGAGCCCACGCCGCCGCTCCTCAAGGCAGCGCTGGCCCATGTCCAGTTTGAGACGATCCATCCCTTTCTCGACGGCAACGGGCGCATCGGGCGTCTCCTGATTGTGCTGCAACTGGTGGCCGACGGGGTGCTGCGCGAGCCGATGCTGTACCCGAGTCTGTTCTTCAAGACGCATCGTGCGCTCTACTACGAGC
>JANNOC010000343.1:0-2837 GCA_031398865.1 Gemmatimonadota bacterium
GTCGTTCGCTCTTCGCCGCATTCCTGCTGCTGCTGGTCGCTGCCTCGTCGCTGGACGCGCACGACCTCTTCCTCCGACTGGGCAGCTTCTTCCTCGCGCCGAACAGCGCCGTCCGCGTTCGCGTCGTTAACGGCACGTTCACGAAGAGCGAGAACTCGGTACTGCACGCGCGCATTGCGGACCTTGCGGTCGTCTCACCCGCCGGTCGCGTCCGACCCGACAGCAGCGCGTGGTCCGACCGAGGGTCGGCGAGCACGCTGCGCTTTCGCACCGGCGAGTCCGGTACATATGTCGTTGGCGCGAGCGTGCGGCCCAACGGCATCACGTTGGCGGCGAAGGACTTCAACGAGTATCTCGCGAGCGACGGCATCCCTGACATCCTCGCGCGACGGCGCGAGCGTGGTGAGCTCGAGCTGCCCGCGCGGGAACGCTACTCGAAGCATGTGAAGGCGCTGCTCCAGGTGGGGCCGACGCGCTCGAGCAGCTTCGGCGAGCAGCTGGGTTATCCCGCGGAGCTGGTGCCGATGGATAATCCCTATGCGCTTCTGGGCGTGAAGTGGGTGCGTGTGGTTGCCCTGGTGGACGGCGCCCCCGTCCCCAATCAGCTCGTGCTGGCCGGCGGACGCACGCCGAAAGGAGCGCGTCTCGCGGTGCAATCGATCCGGACCGACAGCGACGGGATCGCGCGCGTGAACATTTCGCGACGGGGCCATTGGTACGTGAAGTTCATCCACATGGCACCGGTGACCGGCGACAGCACACTCGATTACGAGTCGAAGTGGGCGACGCTGACCTTCGAGGTGCGCTGAGCGGTGCCCGCACCGCGCCTGCCGCCAGGCCCGGTCGCGCGCTTTCCCGGACAACTGCTGTACATCATCGGGCGCAATCCGCTGCGCTTCATCAGCATGCTCGCGGACGGCCACGGCGATGTCAGCGCCGCGCGCATCGGCAGGCAGCGCATCTACTTCGTGAAGCACCACGATCACATCCGCGATGTGCTGGTGACCAACCAGCGCATCTTCCACAAGAGTCGCGGGCTCGAGCGCGCCAAGCTGCTGCTGGGCGAGGGCCTGCTCACGAGCGAAGGCGACTTTCATCTGCGACAACGCCGCCTCGCGCAGCCGGCGTTTCATCGCCAGCGTGTCGCTGCGTACGCGGAGACGATGTCGCGCTTCGCGGCCCGGCGGGCCGCCGGCTGGCACGCAGGCGAAGTCCGCGACATCGCCTCGGAGATGAGTGCGCTGACGCTCGCGGTCGTTGGGAAAACGCTGTTCGACGCCGATGTCGAGGCGGAGGCGCCGGAGATCGGCGAGGCACTGACGGCGGCGCTGGAGATGTTCAACATCGCCGTGCTGCCGTTCAGCGAGCTCCTGGAGATGTTCCCCTTCGGCCCCGCGCGCCGATTCCGCCGCGCCCGGAGCCGGCTCGATGCGACGATCTATCGATTCATCGCGGAGCGCCGCGCCCGTCCGGCGGATCGCGGGGATCTGTTGTCGATGCTGCTGCTCGCGCGCGACGAGGAAGGCGACAGCGGATCCATGAGCGATCGCCAACTGCGCGACGAAGCGATGACCATTTTTCTCGCGGGACATGAGACCACCGCGAACGCGCTGACATGGACCTGGTACCTGCTCTCACAGCACCCGGAAGTCGAGGCACGGCTGCACGCGGAAGTTGACGCGCTCGGTGCCGGAACGCTCACGGCGGACGATCTCGAACGCCTGCCCTACACGCGCAAGGTGATCGCGGAGTCCATGCGCCTGTATCCGCCGGCGTGGGCGCTCGGCCGGCGCGCGACCGAGGACTACGCCGTCGGCGGCTACGATGTCCCACGCGGCTCGGTCGTCCTGATGTCGCAGTACGTGACGCACCGCGATGCGCGCTTTCATCCCGATCCGGAGCGCTTCGATCCTGAACGCTGGACGCCGGAAGGAATCGCGAGCCGGCCGCGGTTCAGCTACTTCCCATTCGGCGCGGGTACGCGTGTGTGCATCGGCGAGCAGTTCGCCTGGATGGAGGCGATCCTCATTCTCGCGACACTCGCCCGCCGCTGGCGACTCCGCCTCGTGCCCGAACAGCGTGTCGCGGTGCAGCCGCTCATTACGCTGCGCCCGAAGTACGGCATGCGGATGCGGTTGGACGCTCGGCGCGCTAGGCAGATGACACACGGGGCGCCCGGCTCGCGCCGGACGCCCCGTTGGGTCAGCTACGACCGCGTCTACCGCCCGTCGCGATCGAAATCGCCCGGAATGGCCTTCTCGACGCGATGCCATGCGTCCTTGGTCGCTGACTTGGCGTCGTTCCACGCCATCTTGGAGTTGCCCTTCGCCTTGTCCCACCCACGCTCCAGGTCGGACTCCGTGTCTTCCCACTTCTTGCCGGCGTACTTGGTGCGCGATTCCCAGCCGTAGCGATACGCCGGCTGATACGCGTCGTAACCCATGTCGGCCTTCGCATAGGGACGCGTGCGGTAGTTCTCACGCCAGTAGGTGTCTTCGGCCGTGGGATTCACGGCTTCGGCTGCGCCCTTACCCGCGAGGCCGCCGGCCACTGCACCGATCGCGGCACCCACGACGGCGCCGACCGGACCACCAACCACACCACCGATCGCCGCGCCCGCCGCGCCCGCACCGGCTGCGCCCCGCGCCCGTCCCGACCGGATGAGCGCCCGGCTCCTTCGTGATGGGGTCACGGTTGAGATCGCCGCCCGCCTTTTTCACGCTGGAATCGCGATTGAAATCGCCGCCTGCTCTGTTGTCCGCCATGTACTCCTCCTGCGTATCGTTTTCCAAGCGCTGGACTGCCGTACCGCGCCCACCACCAATAGGCAATTGGCG